>NZ_JAJSRO010000019.1:0-129844 GCF_021283425.1 Pseudomonas sp. NMI542_15
TAACGCCGAAGTTCAGCCGCCAGAACGGAGCGCAGCGGAGTGATGGTCGGCTGCAACTTCATGTTATGCCGCATCTGCCTGCTACTCAACGACTGAGCGATTTGTGTGCGCTTTTACAACATTCGTTGTGTGCTTGAGCAAGTCTAGACCGCCCGGCAGGCCGTGCCCCGGAATGACGAACTGTGCTTCCGGGTAGTGTTGTTGAATCCGCTCAATGGAGGTGGGCCATTCAGCCAGATCGGCATCGGCCACGTTCCCCGCAGACGTGCGTGACAACTCATAAATCGCACAACCACCATAGAGCACACTCGCAGACGGGACGTACACAACTAAGTTGTCGGTCGAATGCGCAGCACCAGGATAGAAGAGTTCTACTGGACCGAAGCGCACTGCGTCCCCGCTCGATGAGAGTCCTTCTAGAGAGTGCGTGGGAATCTCGTTCCCCTCTACCTCGGCTAGCCGGCGTGTCGACGGTGATGCGTACGTTGCCACCCCAGCCGCCCGAAGGACATCAACGCCGCCGACGCGGTCGTCATGAAAGTGCGTGGAGACTGCACGCGTTACAGGAAGTCCAATTTGCTTCTCAATCTCCGCGAGAAGTGCCGCTGTGTTTTTCGCACCCCACGCTGTATCAATCAAAAGCAACTCATCACCATCACGGACAATGAGACCATTGGACGGGTAGACTGCGCCATCAAACGACTGCGTTGCGATATGCGACCAAACACCATCGGCAATCTGGTAAAGCCGGACCTCCCCGACCGGAATTTCGCTGACTGTCGGATACTCACCGCTAGAATCTACGGAAAAAGCGAGCGGACTCGCAATAGCCATGATAGACGCGGTCAAATAGACCAATAACTTACTCAAAAGTTTGAACATCAAAACTCCATGGGGGTGAGTGCGGCATAACGCCGAAGTTCAGCCGCCAGAACGGAGCGCAGCGGAGTGATGGTCGGCTGCAACTTCATGTTATGCCGCATCTGCCTGCTACTCAACGACTGAGCGATTTGTGTGCGCTTTTACAACATTCGTTGTGTGCTTGAGCAAGTCTAGACCGCCCGGCAGGCCGTGCCCCGGAATGACGAACTGTGCTTCCGGGTAGTGTTGTTGAATCCGCTCAATGGAGGTGGGCCATTCAGCCAGATCGGCATCGGCCACGTTCCCCGCAGACGTGCGTGACAACTCATAAATCGCACAACCACCATAGAGCACACTCGCAGACGGGACGTACACAACTAAGTTGTCGGTCGAATGCGCAGCACCAGGATAGAAGAGTTCTACTGGACCGAAGCGCACTGCGTCCCCGCTCGATGAGAGTCCTTCTAGAGAGTGCGTGGGAATCTCGTTCCCCTCTACCTCGGCTAGCCGGCGTGTCGACGGTGATGCGTACGTTGCCACCCCAGCCGCCCGAAGGACATCAACGCCGCCGACGCGGTCGTCATGAAAGTGCGTGGAGACTGCACGCGTTACAGGAAGTCCAATTTGCTTCTCAATCTCCGCGAGAAGTGCCGCTGTGTTTTTCGCACCCCACGCTGTATCAATCAAAAGCAACTCATCACCATCACGGACAATGAGACCATTGGACGGGTAGACTGCGCCATCAAACGACTGCGTTGCGATATGCGACCAAACACCATCGGCAATCTGGTAAAGCCGGACCTCCCCGACCGGAATTTCGCTGACTGTCGGATACTCACCGCTAGAATCTACGGAAAAAGCGAGCGGACTCGCAATAGCCATGATAGACGCGGTCAAATAGACCAATAACTTACTCAAAAGTTTGAACATCAAAACTCCATGGGGGTGAGTGCGGCATAACTTTGTTTTAGGGCGACTGCCCTGCTGCGTAACATCGTTGCTGCTGCGTAACATCGTTGCTGCTCCATAACATCAAACATCGACCCACGGCGTAACGCGCTTGCTGCTTGGATGCCCGAGGCATAGACTGTACAAAAAAACAGTCATAACAAGCCATGAAAACCGCCACTGCGCCGTTACCACCGCTGCGTTCGGTCAAGGTTCTGGACCAGTTGCGTGAGCGCATACGCTACTTGCATTACAGTTTACGAACCGAACAGGCTTATGTCCACTGGGTTCGTGCCTTCATCCGTTTCCACGGTGTGCGTCACCCGGCAACCTTGGGCAGCAGCGAAGTCGAGGCATTTCTGTCCTGGCTGGCGAACGAGCGCAAGGTTTCGGTCTCCACGCATCGTCAGGCATTGGCGGCCTTGCTGTTCTTCTACGGCAAGGTGCTGTGCACGGATCTGCCCTGGCTTCAGGAGATCGGAAGACCTCGGCCGTCGCGGCGCTTGCCGGTGGTGCTGACCCCGGATGAAGTGGTTCGCATCCTCGGTTTTCTGGAAGGCGAGCATCGTTTGTTCGCCCAGCTTCTGTATGGAACGGGCATGCGGATCAGTGAGGGTTTGCAACTGCGGGTCAAGGATCTGGATTTCGATCACGGCACGATCATCGTGCGGGAGGGCAAGGGCTCCAAGGATCGGGCCTTGATGTTACCCGAGAGCTTGGCACCCAGCCTGCGCGAGCAGCTGTCGCGTGCACGGGCATGGTGGCTGAAGGACCAGGCCGAGGGCCGCAGCGGCGTTGCGCTTCCCGACGCCCTTGAGCGGAAGTATCCGCGCGCCGGGCATTGTCGTTTTCAGAAGGCGACTGCACCAGTTCACTGGGCTGGCCGCCGTGTGTGCATAGAACTTCTGACCGGGAACGGTCAGAAGTTCTATGCACGAAGCGCCGCGAGAGATCGGAATTGCTCAGAACTCTTGTGCACGGCGCGACAAAGCCGGAACCGCCGAAAATTCCGGCGATCAACCGGCAAGCTGCTTGATGCGCTCGGCCAGGCGGCCGAAAGCCTCGTTCACGTATTCCAGCACCTTGGGTTCTGCGCCCTGCGTGCGCAGCGAGTCTTTGAAGGCTTCCAGGTCGGACAGCCATTGCCGATGCAGGCGGCCCAGCTCGTCGAGCTGAGGCCGGAAGTCTTGGAGACTGCCGCTCGCACGAAACGCCTGGTAGCCACGCTCAAGCGTGGCCGCCGTGGTCAGCAGTTGCGCGCCCATTTGCTTGTGCTGTTCGGAGAACTCGGCCATGCCGTCATAGGGCCGCGAAGCCTTGCGGCGCTCGGCTTCGGATGCCTCTTCCATGATGCGGGCGTAGCGGTAGAACCCTGGGAACTCGCGGGACAGCGCCATGAGCTGCTGATCGGATGTGCCGACCCAAATCCTGTGCAGGTCAGGCCCGTACCCCATCATGCGATTGATGATGGCATGGGCCTCGCTGACACCCTGGGCGGCAAGCTGCTGCATGTGTTGGTCGATCTTCGCGGCCAGTCGGCGGAATTCGTTCATGCTCATGTCCGTCACAAAAGGCGCGTTGATTGCCCTTGCGCCGTGAGAAGTGCCACCGCCTTCTTATCGAAGGAAACGAAGGTTTCCCCGCCAAGCCAGTTGCCTTCGTAGGCAATGACGCCATCGGCAAAGTCTCCGCCCGCGTCGAGCACCAGCAAGCCAGCCTCCACGGCAGGCCGGTTCACTTCCACATTCGCGGCGGCCAGTAGTGCCCGGATCGCGCTGGCCGCGTCGGCTTGCTGGAAGCCGTAGACACGCAGCAGCACCCAAACAAATTCGCATAGGCACGGCAGCGCGACCGCGATCAACTCGGCGTCGGTCAAGACTGCGGCGGCAACGTCCGCTTGTGCGGGATCGTCACGCACAACCGCACGCACAAGGACGTTGGTATCGACTGCGACCTTCATTGCTTACCTGCCCAGCCTTGCGCCGCCGCCTCGTTGATTTCTTCGATGGTGGCAACCTTCTGCGTCTTGCCCGCGAGCAGGCCGACAAAGCTGGCTATCGTCCCTGCGGGCCGTGCCGCCTTGAGCACGCCCCGACCGTCTGGCAACAAGTCCAGCTCGATCTTGTCGCCTGGCCTGATGCCGAGGTGTTGCAGTACGTCCTTCCGAAACGTCACTTGTCCCCGTGCGGTAACGGTCAATGTGGTCATGGTGGTTTGCCCTCGCAATCAAGGTTGATGCTTCACATAGTAATGCAAAAATGCCTTACCGTCAATGTCCGTCAAACGATCATTAGTCGGCCATGCCGGACACTGTCCAGCAAAGTTATTGCACAACGGGTTGTCGGACATTAAGATAGGCGGACGGAATGACGGACAAGAGAGGCGGCAAATGGCACTGATCGGCTATGCGCGGGTATCGACGGCGGAACAGGACACCGCCTTGCAGACGGATGCGCTACGCAAGGCAGGCTGCGAGCGCGTTTTCGAGGACACGGCTTCCGGGGCCAAGGCCGACCGCCCCGGCTTGGCTGATGCGCTGGCCTACCTGCGCGACGGCGACGTGCTGGCCGTCTGGCGGCTGGATCGGCTCGGGCGCTCTATGCCGCACCTAATCGAAACGATAGGCGCGCTGGAAGCGCGAGGCGTCGGCTTCCGTTCTCTGACGGAAGCCATCGACACCACCACGCCAGGCGGGCGGCTCATCTTCCACGTGTTCGGCGCGCTGGGCCAGTTCGAGCGCGACTTGATCCGCGAGCGCACCAAGGCCGGGTTGACTGCCGCCGCCGCTCGTGGGAGGAAGGGCGGGCGAAAGCCGGTTGTCACCGCCGACAAGTTGCAGCGAGCGCGGGAGCACATCGCCAACGGGCTTAATGTCCGAGAGGCCGCTACACGGCTCAAGGTGAGCAAGACGGCCCTGTACACCGCGCTGCAATCCACCAGTGCAGCCGACTCCTGATATTCCGTGCAGTCGTCTTCTGAAAATGACATAATTCCTATTTAATCTGCGCTAGAATGAGGCATGTTTAACCGAATCTGACGTTTTCCCTGCAAATGCCAAAATACTATGCCTATCTCCGGGTTTCGCGTGACGGCCAAGACCCGGAAAACCAAAAATACGGTTTGCTCGAATACGCGAACGCCAAAGGCTTCGCGCCGCTACAGATCGAGGAAGAAATTGCCAGCAGAGCAAAGGACTGGCGCAAGCGCAAGCTCGGAGCAATCATCGAAAAGGCCGAGCGTGGCGACGTGCTACTGACGCCGGAGATTACGCGCATTGCCGGTTCCGCCCTCGCCGCCTTGGAAATTCTCAAAGCGGCGAGCGAGCGCGGCCTAATCGTCCATGTGACCAAACAGAAGATCATCATGGACGGCAGCCTACAAAGCGACATCATGGCAACCGTGCTTGGCTTGGCTGCACAGATCGAGCGGCATTTCATTCAGGCACGTACCACCGAGGCGCTACAAGTCGCCAGAGAGCGCGGCAAGACGCTCGGGCGACCCAAGGGCAGCAAATCGAGCGCCTTGAAGCTGGACAGCCGTATTGATGAAGTACAGGCATACGTGAACCTTGGCTTGCCGCAAAGTCGCGCAGCCGAGTTGTTAGGCGTCAGCCCTCACACCTTGCGCCTGTTCATCAAACGCCGGAACATCAAACCCACAAACACTAGACCAACCATCACCATGCCGGGGAGGGAACAACATGCCTAAGAAGGAGTCGCCTCAGAAAACGGAAAATAAAGCACGCTAAGGCGTAGTTCCCTCGGGCTACACCGCGTCCGCACTGCGCGGTTCTTTCTTCCCTTGCAGTGACGCAATCAGCGGGCAGGAAACGTTCCCCTTCCGCGCATGGCAGGCGCACACCAAATCAGACAGCACGGCCTCCATGCGCGCCAGGTCAGCCATCCTCTCGCGCACGTCCTTGAGCTTGTGCTCGGCCAGGCTGCTGGCTTCCTCGCAATGGGTGCCATCCTCCAGCCGCAGCAGCTCGGCGATCTCATCCAGGCTGAAGCCCAACCGCTGGGCTGATTTCACGAAGCGCACCCGCGTTACATCCGTCTCGCCATAGCGGCGAATGCTGCCGTAAGGCTTGTCCGGTTCCGGGAGCAAGCCCTTGCGCTGATAGAACCGGATGGTCTCCACATTGACCCCGGCCGTCCTGGCGAAAACGCCAATGGTCAGGTTCTCCAAATTGTTTTCCATATCGCTTGACTCCGTACATAACTACGGAAGTAAGCTTAAGCTATCCAATTCAGATTCGAAAGGACAAACGTATGTCTGAACCTCAAAACGGGCGCGGCGCGCTCTTCACTGGCGGGCTGGCCGCCATCCTCGCCTCGGCTTGCTGCCTCGGGCCGCTGGTTCTGATCGCCTTGGGGTTCAGCGGCGCTTGGATCGGCAACTTGACGGTGTTGGAACCCTATCGCCCCATCTTTATCGGCGTGGCGCTGGTGGCGTTGTTCTTCGCCTGGCGGCGCATCTACCGGCCGTCAGCCGCCTGCAAACCGGGTGAGGTTTGCGCGATTCCCCAAGTGCGAGCTACTTACAAGCTCATTTTCTGGGGCGTGGCCGTGCTGGTTTTGGTCGCGCTCGGATTTCCCTACGTCGTGCCATTTTTCTATTGATCACAGGAGTTCACCATGAAAAAGCTGCTTTCCGCCCTTGCCCTCGCTGCCGTTGTTGCCCCCGTGTGGGCCGCCACCCAGACCGTTACGCTGTCCGTACCGGGCATGACCTGCTCGGCCTGTCCGATCACTGTCAAGAAGGCGATTTCCAAGGTCGATGGCGTCAGTAAAGTTGACGTGACCTTCGAGACGCGCGAAGCGGTGGTCACCTTCGATGATGCCAAGACCAGCGTGCAGAAACTGACCAAGGCTACCGAGGATGCGGGCTACCCATCATCAGTCAAGAACTGATCATGAAAGACCCGAAGACACTGCTGCGGGTCAGCATCATTGGCACAACCCTCGTGGCGCTGTGTTGCTTCACCCCTGTTCTGGTCATTTTGCTCGGTGTGGTCGGCTTGTCCGCGCTGACCGGCTATCTGGACTATGTGCTGCTGCCTGCGCTGGCGATTTTCATCGGCTTGACCATCTACGCCATCCAACGAAAACGCCAAGCCGATGCCTGCTGCACACCGAAATTCAATGGAGTAAAAAAATGACCGAAATCACCGTGAATGGCATGACCTGCACATCCTGCGCCACCCATGTCAAAGATGCTTTGGAAAAGATTCCCGGCGTGAATGCCGCTGTGGTGTCCTATCCAGAAAGCCGCGCGCAAGTCATGGCAGACACCGCCGTGAGCCACAACCAACTGCTGGCCGCCATCGCCGCATTGGGTTATCAAGGCTCGATCCGGGTTGGTGATTTCAAAGATGAACCAAAAATCCGTGATGCACTTGAGGGCGCCGGTTTGCATATCGCCATCATTGGCAGCGGCGGGGCCGCGATGGCGGCGGCGCTGAAGGCCGTCGAGCAAGGCGCGACGGTCACGCTGATCGAACGCGGCACCATCGGCGGCACCTGCGTCAATATCGGCTGTGTGCCGTCCAAGATCATGATCCGCGCTGCCCATATTGCCCATCTGCGCCGGGAAAGTCCGTTCGACGGCGGTATTGCGGCAACTGTGCCTGCGATTGACCGCAGCAAACTGCTGGCCCAGCAGCAGGCCCGTGTCGATGAACTGCGGCACGCCAAATACGAAGGCATCCTGGACGGCAATCCAGCCATCACCGTTTTGCACGGTGAAGCGCGTTTCAAGGACGACCAGAGCCTGGTCGTCCGTTTGAACGAGGGTGGCGAGCGCGAGGTAACGTTCGACCGCTGCCTGGTCGCCACCGGTGCCAGTCCGGCCGTGCCGCCGATTCCGGGCCTGAAAGAGTCACCCTACTGGACTTCCACCGAAGCGCTTGTCAGCGACACCATTCCCGCACGCCTGGCCGTGATCGGTTCGTCGGTGGTGGCGTTGGAACTGGCGCAAGCCTTTGCCCGGCTCGGCAGCCAGGTCACGATCCTGGCACGCAGCACCTTGTTCTTCCGGGAAGACCCGGCCATCGGCGAGGCCGTGACAGCCGCTTTCCGCGCCGAGGGCATCGAGGTGCTGGAGCACACGCAAGCCAGCCAGGTCGCCCATGTGAACGGCGAATTCGTGCTGACCACCGGACACGGTGAATTGCGCGCTGACAAGTTGCTGGTTGCCACCGGTCGGGCACCGAATACGCGCAGCCTCGCGCTGGACGCGGCGGGGGTCACTGTCAATGCGCAAGGGGCCATCGTTATCGACCAAGGCATGCGCACGAGCAACCCGAACATCTACGCGGCCGGCGACTGCACCGACCAGCCGCAGTTCGTCTACGTGGCAGCGGCCGCCGGCACCCGTGCCGCGATCAACATGACCGGCGGCGACGCAGCCCTCAATCTGACCGCGATGCCGGCAGTGGTGTTCACCGACCCGCAAGTCGCCACCGTGGGCTACAGCGAGGCGGAAGCGCACCACGATGGCATCGAGACCGACAGTCGCACGCTGACACTCGACAACGTTCCGCGAGCGCTTGCCAACTTCGACACACGCGGCTTCATCAAGCTGGTCATCGAGGAAGGTAGCGGACGGCTCATCGGCGTGCAGGCGGTGGCCCCGGAAGCGGGCGAACTGATCCAGACGGCGGTGCTCGCCATCCGCAACCGCATGACGGTGCAGGAACTGGCCGACCAGTTGTTCCCCTACCTGACAATGGTCGAGGGGTTGAAGCTTGCGGCGCAGACCTTCAACAAGGACGTGAAGCAGCTTTCCTGCTGCGCTGGATAAAAAAAGGAGGTTTTCAATGAGCGCCTACACCGTGTCCCGGCTGGCCCTTGATGCCGGGGTGAGCGTGCATATCGTGCGCGACTACCTGCTGCGCGGATTGCTGCGTCCGGTGGCGTGCACCCCGGGCGGCTATGGCCTGTTCGATGATGCCGCCTTGCAACGGCTGTGCTTCGTGCGGGCGGCCTTCGAGGCGGGCATCGGCCTGGACGCGCTGGCGCGGCTGTGCCGGGCGCTGGATGCTGCGGACGGCGATGAAGCGGCCGCGCAGCTTGCCGTTCTGCGCCAGTTCGTCGAGCGTCGGCGCGAAGCGTTGGCCGATCTGGAGGTGCAGTTGGCCACCATACCGACCGAGCCGGCACAGCACGCGGAGAGTCTGCCATGAACAGCCCCGAGCGCTTGCCGTCCGAGACGCACAAACCGATCACCGGCTACCTGTGGGGCGCGCTGGCCGTGCTCACCTGTCCCTGCCATTTGCCGATTCTCGCCATTGTGCTGGCCGGCACGACGGCCGGCGCGTTCATCGGAGAGTACTGGGGTATCGCAGCCCTCACGCTGACCGGTTTGTTCGTCCTGTCTGTGACACGACTGCTGCGGGCCTTCAAAGATCGATCATGAGCGCTTCCCATTGAGACAAACCACGCTGTCGCTACGTTGCCTCATGCCGGCATCAAATTCGGCTGAGTAGCTTCTCGCCATCTGGACGTAGCTCACCCTTGGGTGAAACATGCCGATACAGGGTCTGCCGCGTGACGCCAAGTTCCTGGCACAGGTCGCCGACCTTGGTCTCTGGCTGACCCATTGCCGCCATCGCCAGCCGCAGCTTGGCGGCGGTCATCTTGAACGGCCGGCCGCCTTTCCGCCCGCGCGCGCGGGCCGAGGCTAGGCCGGCAATCGTGCGCTCCGCGATCAACTCGCGCTCGAACTCGGCCAGGGCGGCGAAGATGCCAAAGACCAGCTTGCCGGCGGCGGTCGTGGTGTCGATGGCCGCGCCGTGCCCGGTTAATACCTTCAAGCCGATGCCGCGCCCAGTCAGGTCGTGCACGGTGTTGATGAGATGTCGCAGGTCGCGTCCGAGCCGATCCAGTTTCCACACGACCAGTGTGTCGCCAGTTCGCAACGCCTTCAGGCAGCTCGTCAAGCCGGGCCGATCCTCGCGCATGCCGGATGCCTGGTCCTCGTAAAGATGTACTGGATCGACCCCGGCGGCAATCAGCGCGTCGCGCTGCAAATCGGTAGCCTGGGAGCCGTCCGCCTTCGATACCCGCATGTAGCCTATCAGCATGTCGTACCTGTCACATATACGTTCGATTATGTGACAGTTTGCATCGGGAAGCTCTGCACGTCAAAATTTGTCACTTAACCCGTCATTCTGTCTAAGGCATGCAAAGGGTAGGCTAGGCTCATAATGTGACAGAAATTCCGGGGGGATGCCTTCCTTCGCGAAGGTGGCGCGCAACTGTTCCAAGGAAGCGGGGTCGCGCCGACCATAGGAAGCCAACGCGAACAGCGAGCGTGCCGTCTCGGGGTTGTGTCGTGCTTCAATGATGGCCTCATCAATGGCCTGGATTGCACGCTGCCAGTGATCGACGGGTTCGGGCTTCGGCGCTTTCGCCGGCAGGCCACTGGTGAACCCGGTTTGGGGCTCGGACCAGAATAGCTTTGCGTGCTCGCCTGGCGGGCTTATATCCCTCACCTCAATCAAGCTGATTGCCGTTGCCGCCGCCTCCAGCATCTGCAACCGTACTGCCGGGTTCAGGGTTTCATACGGTCGCCACAGACTTTGCCCAGCACGCAGCGGATGCCCGCAGCATTCCCAGATTTGGCGGAGATACCCCGCGTAGGTGCCGCACGTCGAAAGCGGGGTGTTCAGCTCATCGAGCAGCGTGCGTAGCAGCCTAAACCACAATCCGGCGTGGATGCGTCGGCGCGGCAACTCCACGTGGCCGGTCGTCAGTGCCTGCCAGGTACGCTGGTCCATCGCCGCAATCGCGTCGCTGGCAGTGCGCGGTTCGGCGTCGGCGTTCTCCCAGCCGAGAAACCGCCCTGGCACGCCCCAATAGGATTCCAGCCAGCAGCCATGCAGTGGGCAGCTCAGCATCAGGGGCAGCTTCCACGCGAGCAGTACGGCTTGGTTCTCCGGATCGTTCAGGCAGAGCGGACAGGCGCGGTGTATCGGTTGGGTGGGCAGCCAGGCACGCCAGCTCGTGATGGATCGCGTCTTACGGCGGAGTCTCGGCAGCAGTACCGAGAGCTGGAACGCATAGGTTTCCAATGCGGCTGGAATCTGATCATCAAGGCTGTCCAGTAGCCAAGGCACCCAGCCGGCGAAACTCATGCAGCGCAGCCGATCCAGCTCGATACCGCTCCGCTGGGAGAGCATCGCCAGCAGCGCCAGTGGTGGCGCGGTGTCCAGGTCATCAACCTGGCCGTGACCAAGATCGTGCTCCAGCAGCTCGGACACTTCCATGTGATAGCAAAGGGCCACGCGGTTGAGCCACGAAGACAGGGCTTCGGCTTCCCTGGGTGCCGGATGCAGTGGCCAGCGTGGCGCTGGCTTCACATCAGTTCCCGCTCGAATTGCCGCCGCCGCTCGCTGGGACCGGTGTAATCGGCCATGCTGAGCGTGCGGTGGTTGATCGCTTCCTCACCACTCTCCACGGCGGCCACGGCCGCCGCCATCAAAAGGTGCGCCAGCTCGCCAATAGTGCCCTCGCTGCGCGTGAGCAGGTAGCGAGCCATGTCCAGCGTGGCAATCGACGAAGGTCGCCGCAGCGGGAGCGAAGCCGCGAAGCTGGCCAGCAGTGAACAGCAATCGTCGTTGGCCTCCCACACCGGCAGCATCATCGGCTCGAAGCGATTTTCCAACTGGTCATCCGAGCGGATGGCCAGGTAGGCGTCGCGTGTGCCCACACCGACCAGCGGGATGCGCAATTCGTTGCCGAGGAAGCGCAGCAGGTTGAGGAATTCCCGGCGGTTGACGCTGTTGCCGGCCAGGACGTTGTGCAGCTCGTCGATCACCAGCAAACGCACACCGAGCTTGCGCAGCAGTGTCAGCGCCAGTTGCTCTATTTCCGGCAGCCGTGGGCGCGGTCGCAATGGTGCTCCCATCGCCGCGAGCAGCGCGACGTAGAAGCGGATCACCGATGGCTCGGACGGCATCTGCACGACCAATACCGGGATGTGCTCCTGGTCGGCGTCGGAGCTGGCCGGGTGGGCGCGGCGGAACTTCTCGACGATCATCGACTTGCCGTTGTTGGTTGGACCGACCAACAGCAGGTTGGGCATGCGTTGTTTGTTTGGCCACGTATACAGGGCTTCCAGCCGGTTCAACGCCTCGACTGCTCGCGGATAGCCGATCCAGCGGTCGGCGCGAAGGCGATGGATGCGCTCGTCCGCCGGGAGACGGGCCAAGCCCTGGGCCGCCGGCAGCAGGTGGGACAGGTCGATGATGGGATATTCGTCCACGGCTACCACTCCTCAATCTGGTCGAACGGTTTGGCAGGTGGCTGGTTGTCCGCCTGCGGGTCTGCCATGTCCGTGTCCGCTGGTGGCGTGGTTTTGACAGGTTGTTCCGTTGACTTGAGATGCTGGCGTCGATCCGCGTCGCGCCGCGCCTTGCGCGTGGCTTTCTGCGCAGTGGTCACGATTTCGCGCATCTGCCCGATCATGCGGAACAGCGCCGACTCATCCACCTGTTCGCGCCCTTGCTGCCGCAATTTCGCCAGCGCCTGCCGTTGTTCCCAGAGGGTGACAGCCGGGTGCGACAAGGTACGGTATGGAATTTCCAGATAGTGCTGCCCCTCCGGCTCCAGCACCCAAATGCGGCTGATGTCGCGTGGGTCGCGCCGGATCAGGAACGCAGGCAGGCGGTCGCGCCGAGCTATCCACGGCTTGAGCGCATCGGCGTAGTAGTGGATGTGGTCGATGACGAAGCCAGTGCGGGTCAGGGTGCGGCGGAGGACGGGCAGGAAATCGACCAGAAAAGCCGTGGTGCGAGTGATGACGGTTGGAACGCCGGTACGCGCGACAGCTTCGGCCCAGCGTGCGGCCGGCGGTTGGAGCAGGCCGTTGTGCACGGAGCCGTGATAGGTGCCAACCGCCAATGCGAGCCAGCGTTCCAGCTCGCGCAGTGTCAGGGCGGCCATCTTCTCGGAGGCGTATTCCCCGCGCTGGTCAGGGTTGGAGAAGGTCGTCCCCGGCAATTCGTCGTGGATCATTTGCATCGCCGTGCCGATGATCCGTTCCACGATGCCGCCATAGTGCGGCTGCCCGAGAGGCCGATAGTCCAACCGGATGCCATGCTGCTCGCAGCCACGGCGTAGCGCCTCGCTCTTGAATTCGGCCGCGTTGTCCAGGTAGAGCAGCGCGGGCTTGCCGCTCATCGGCCAGTCCATTTCCACGTCCAACCTTTCCAACCAAGGGCGCTTGTCGCAACCGGCGTGTGCGAGGCACAGGCCGACCGAGACGGCAGATGGCGCTTCTAACGTGACCACCATGCCAACCACGCAGCGGGTGAACACGTCGATGGCGAGGGTCAGGTACGGACGGCCAATCGGTTGCCGGTCGCGCTCGTCCACCACGATCAGGTCGATGACTGTGTGGTCGATCTGTACCTGCTCCAGCGGTGCGGAGACTGGCGGAGGAACACCGCCAACACCTTGCAGGATGCGGGACGCATCCTGGCCTTCCCGAAGTCGAGTGGTCTTGAGTGGATCAAGGCTGGCGATCCGCAACGCGACCGTGTTGCGCGCCGGCATCCGCAGCTTTTGCAGCTTGCACACCCGCGCAACTTCACGGTGGAACGCCGCCAAGCTGCGCTTCTGCTTGGTCAGGAAGCGCTTTTGCAGTAGCTCGCGGATGATTCGTTCGACCGACTCCGGCAAGCGGCCTTTACCTTTGCCACCGCTCGACTGTCCAAGAGCCAAATCAGTGACCAGCCCCGAACCTTGCCGGGCACGGCGGATCAGGACGTAGACCTGCCGCCGGGACAGACCCAGCGCCTGGGCTGCTGCGTCGGCCGCTTCATGCCCGACCGTCTCCGACTGCGCCAACGGCCCAATGATCTCCGCGCGGCAGCGAGCACGCTCCCATGCCTGTTCTGACAGGGTGGCTACGCCGCGCTCGGCAATCGGTACGGTATCGGTCGCCATGCTCGCCTCGCTTTGGTGCACACGAGTATTGAGCATAGACGAGTTTCGTGCAGAGGAGTCCTGATATCGGGCTGTCAGGAGCCGTATGCACAGCAGGCTTCATGTCTCGTTGATTGGTGCAGTCGTCTTCTGAAAATGACAAGCACAGCGGCGGCTGACAGCCTGTCGCAAAACAAATGTTTTACGACACCTCCTTGAGGTTGCCGCGTTTACATCATTACCTGAACAGGTATAAAATTCCGTCATGACAAACAAAGAAAAACCGCTCGAATGGATCGCGAGCAGCCACAAGGATTTGATGGCGTTGCCGTCCGACGTGCGTCGCCGTTTCGGTTACGCGCTCTCGTTGGCGCAGATAGGCGATCAGGATGACGCAGCAAAGGTGCTCAAGGGGTTCGGTGGTGCCGGCGTGCTGGAGGTCGTCGAAGACGATGCCGGCGGCACCTATCGAGCGGTATACACGGTCAAGTTTGCGGAAGCGGTGTTCGTCCTGCACTGCTTCCAGAAGAAGAGCAAGAGCGGAATCGCCACGCCAAAGGCCGACATGGACATCATCCGCGCTCGGCTGAAGGTGGCCGAGGTATTGGCACAGGAGCTACGAAATGCAAAAACGAATCATTGAAGGCGTCGAGGTTCAGCGCAGCTCGGGCAACGTCTTTGCCGACCTTGGACTGCCTGACGCTGAAAAGCTCAAGATCAAGACCGGCCTGGTGGTCGAGATCAGGAGGGCCATGCGCGCCCTTGGGCTGACTCAACAAGCGGCGGCCAAACGCATGGGCATCCCGCAACCGAAGGTGTCGGGCATGATGCGCGGCGACTTCACCAATCTATCCGAACGCAAGCTGATGGATTGTCTGAATCGCCTCGGCTACGACATCGAAATCAAGGTACGGCCAGCAGCCGAGCCGATCGGGCATCTAACGCTCGCAACCGCTTAATCGGAGCTCTCCTGATGGCAGCCCGCATCACCGACGACGAATGGGACGAACTGACTCCCGAGAATTTCGATACCACGGCACTGCTGCGTGCAGTCGATGCCGTGGACGTGCTGCGCGGCGATTTGAATGACAGCGCAGACGGCGCACCTCCGCAACTGCGCACCGACCTGTTGAAGCTGCATCAACTGGCAATGGCCGCGTTCAACGAGGGATCACGCAGCCGAGTGGCTGAGCTATTTGATCTCGCCGTGGATCTTCAGGATCAGGTTGATCATCTGATGACCTCGCTGGAACAAGTGCAAGAAACCCTGTCCCGGTTGACGGCGCTCTACCCAGAAAGCCTGTCCTGAATGTTCTTGGAGACAACCACATCATGAGCCGCAGCCGCCGCAAAACGCCCATCGTTGGGCACACGACCTGCCGTAGCGAGCGCGAGGACAAGAAACTCTGGCATCAGCGCTGGCGAACCCACGAGCGCACCGCGCTGGCCAGCGCGTCGCCGGAAGCTCTATGCGCCCATCTGCCTCTACTGGAAAACCAGGTCAGCAACGTCTGGTCGATGGGTAAGGATGGCCGCTCCTACTGGCCCATCAAGCGCCAGGCCGCCACGGCGGATCGCATTGCCAACCACAAGGGACGCAATCCGCAAGAGCGCGCCTCCCTGAAAAAGCGTCTGCTGCGCAAGTGGATGAGCAAATGAACCTGTCCACCATCGAGGCGCTGGCTATCGCTTGGGCGCGAATCGCTGAAGAAGCAGAACTCCCAGCCGGCTACGAGGGCACGGCGACGCCAGAGGCGCATCGGGCCTGCGAGGTGATCCAGGAGCGGATTCGAGAGCACGTCGTCGCCACCAATGACATGCGGCTGTTCGGCCTGCTGCACCTGCTTGGGCAGGCGTCGCTGCGCATGGAGCAAGCGCTGTGGCCGGAAGAATATGCGCGGATGACCCGCGAGGTCGAGGAAGCTCTCCGAGAGGCCGACGACCCCAACGCCAAGTCGTACACCCACGAAGAAGTCATGCAGGCGATGCAGGAACGCATCGACCGAGCGCGAGACAAAGCCATGTTGATCGGCTGACGGAAATTTCGGCGGTTCCGGCTGATCCAAGAATCTTGGCGTGACCTTACCTCCGCTCTACCGCTGGGTGCCAGCCTCGGCGCACGCCTAACCACCCAACTCAGAAAGGAAAATAAGTTGGTAAAACGCATTCCCGTATCCGAGCTTCGTCTCGGCATGTACATCCACAAGCTCGCCGGCTCTTGGGTTCGACACCCATTCTGGCGCGGCAGCTTCCTGCTGACCGAGCCTCAGGATCTCTCTGCCATTCGAGAATGTGGCGTCGGGGAGGTCTGGGTCGACTTGGCCAAAAGCCAAGTCGACCCAGAGAGCCCAGAGAGCCCAGAGAGCCCAGAGAGCCCAGAGAGCCCAGAGAGCCCAGAGAGCCCAGAGAGCCCAGAGCCCAGAGCCCAGAGCCCAGAGCCCAGAGCCCAGAGCCCAGAGCCCAGAGCCCAGAGCCCAGAGAATTGTCGGAGGAGCAATCTCTGCCGTCTAGTCCACTAAGCAAGAAAAGTGACGGCGCAACCTCAATGGAGAGCGAAATGTGTTATGCACGGAAACTCTGTCTTGCGGCCAAGTCCCAAGTCATGGACATGTTCCAGGAAGCCCGGCTTGGCAAGGCCGTCGACCCAAGCACGACGTTGCCGCTGGTCGGAGAAATCGCTGCCTCGGTGCTGCGCCAACCTCATGCCCTCATCAGCGTCGCACGCATCAAAACGCACGACGATTACACCTACCTGCACTCGGTTGCCGTCTGCGCCCTGATGCTATCGCTGGCCCGGCATCTCGATCTAGACGAGGAGCAAACGCGCCTGGCTGGCATCGGCGGACTGATGCACGACCTAGGCAAGGCCGCGATGCCGCTGGAAGTGCTTAACAAACCAGGCAAGCTCACCGATGCCGAGTTCGCCATCATGAAGCGCCACCCTGTGGAGGGCGCAAAGATGCTGCGCGCAGGCGGGGCCGAGCCCGGGGTGGTGGACATTGCCCTGCACCATCACGAGAAGATCGACGGAACCGGCTACCCGGATCGCTTGGCCGGTGACGCCATTTCACTCCTGGCCCGCATGGGCGCAATCTGCGACGTCTATGATGCCGTGACGTCGGAGCGAGCCTACAAAAAGCCGTGGGACCCGTCCGCGGCGATGCGGCAGATGGCCAAGTGGGAGGGCCATTTCGACAAACGCATCTTCCACGCCTTCGTCAAGGCCGTGGGCATCTACCCCGTCGGCTCCTTGGTTCGCCTGTCCTCTCAGCGTCTGGCCGTTGTCGTTGAGCCGGGAATGGAATCACTGCTGACTCCCAAGGTTCGCGTGTTCTTCTCGCTACGCTCGAGAGAGCCGATCCCGATGCAGACCATCGACCTGGCGGCCACGAGTTGCAAGGACAGTATCACTGGCCCCGAAGACCCGACGCTCTGGAACTTCAAGAACCTCGACGACTTGTGGATGGAATAGCCCCCACAAAACGACGGCCCCGTGAGGGAGCCGTTGAACATCGTCGAGCGATGCCCGTCCAGGGAGGGATGGCCGAGCTCGATTCTCCAGAAGGTAGCTGGTGACACGAGTGTTGAGCCCACCCAACTAGGGTGACGGAAATTTCTGGGGTTCCGGCTTACATCCCCAAGATGAATCCTGTGCAAATGGGCTTGAGCTTTGATGAAACCGTCGCTGAAGCTGCTTTCGGCGGTAGCGAGAGCTGGTGCTCGCTTGAATATACCCATGATGCCTATAAGGCGATGCTTGACACTGCCGCTGCCCGATTGCATGACGTACCCGCCGAAGTCCGACCGCTGTTCGAGCAGAGCATCGAATCATGTCTTCAAGCATTGCTTCAGGAAAAGCGCTGCGGTACCGACACCGTTCAAACTGGCTCGTTTATGTGGCGATCGGCATTGCCTGTGTCCATGGATCAATGGGCGGATTTGTCATTCCTTGCAGACGCTGGTGGCGTGAATGGTTGCCGTTTCAAGCAGCGCCGCGCACCGCGCTCGCAAACCTTGGGCATCCATGTTCCTGGCGTCGGCTCAATAGTCGTGCAGGCCTGGCTGAAAAGCGCTGAACAGCGTTGCTGGTGTGAGTTCGTACCGTGGGAGTCGAGTTTCTTTCGGACCAGTCATCGTGACGTTGTCCACCTGCATAAGCTTGACTCTCACCGCTGGGATGGTGCTGTTTGCCCTGCAGCGTTCGCAGAGGCGGGCGACAAGGTCCCGACTGTTCCAACGGTGAAGGTTAATGGCCGACAATTTGTGATCATGGGCGCTTCATATTCCCGTGAGTTTCGGGATAGCCATGGTTGGACGTTCGTTCGGCATTGTGACTGGCCGATGCAGACTTACAGCTATGCGGAGCTGTGCAAATTGTGGGATGCAGGTGTCCTGGAGCGAGGCGATTGCCGCGGCCTAATGGCCAAGGTGCAGGGTGAGCTGTGTGTAATGGCTGAGATGGTCATGCTCTACGACGATAAAGTCTTACCGTAAGCAGAGCGAAGCCCGGTCGGCGGCTACCGGTTCCGGGCTTCTACCAGAAAAGAACTCGTCTAGGAGCGTCTGGGTTCGGACATGATAACGACTGCAACCAGCTACCTCAACCAACCCTACTACGCGAGATGGGAACGTGGTGCGCGTTTCTACGAGCTGCGGATCCTCGTCGATCTGATCGGTCACACCGTGGCAATGCGGAACTGGGGTATCTGCGGAGAGCACGGTGTCGGTGAAATACGAACCGTATTAACCTCGGATGAGGCCTGCACAAAACTGATACACAGGGTGAGTCGGCAGCTGCACAAGCGTCGCTATCTACCTGTGTACAATGGCGGGAACGCGTAATGATCGAGATGAAGATGGCCGATATGGCAGCGGACGATGATAAGCCACTCAAGAGAGGGCGAAAGGGGCATGTAGTACCCTACGTACAGACCGACATGTTCCAGGCGAACATTGTCGAGTGGCCAGTTAAGGATGACCTGGCCAGCATGGAGTTCCCGCTTTTCAGCTTGTCGACCAAACCTGATACAAGCGTACGTGAGTACAGCCAGCCCGGTACGAACAAGCGTGTACGCATCATCCCGCCAGTGATCGGTGCCGCCACCGTTTTCGACAAAGACCTGTTGCTGTTCCTCGGATCGCAGATCATCGAGGCCCGTAAAGCTGGGATGCCAATTTCCAAGCGGGTTAAGTTCGACACATACGATTTTTTGACGGGTACATCCCGCGATCCTGGTGGAAACGCCTATTCGAACGTCCTGGACATGCTTCGGCGATTAAAAGGGACGCAGCTCGAAACCAATATCGTTACTGGTGGTCAAGAGCAGACGAAAGGGTTTGGCTGGATCGAGGACTACACCGTCACCAAGACCGCATCCAATGGCAAAGGCGTGTTGGAGTGCGAAGTCGTGCTGTCAGAGTGGATCTACAACGCCTTCCTGCATTTTGAAGTGATGAGCATTGATCGGCGCTACTTTGGGCTACGAATGCCTCTTGAACGGCGGTTGTATGAACTCGCTCGTAAACACTTGGGTAGCAAGATGATTTGGGCCGCGGACATTGTTGCGCTGCAGCAAAAATGTGGCTCAAAACAGAGCCTCACTCATTACAGAGCTGAGATCCGCAAGATCATTCAGCGTGACCTGTTGCCGGACTATCACATGGGGTTGGATACCAGTGTGAAGCCTCATCGAATCGTGTTCTACACGCGCGATGAGCAATCGCTACTCGAGGAGCTCGCGTCCAAAGGCGAAATGGACTGGTTCGCTGCGCTCGAAAAGCGCGACATGGAGAGTTGAATGCCGGCGCGATCAAGGTTTGAGCAACACGGTCATTTGAACGGGGAATGTAAAGACTAGGCTATTCGAGAATTAGCTGGACTGCAGCACGGACGCTATGCGGCAGCGCAGGCGCAGGCTCAAGATTGGCCAAGATCGATTTGCCCTGGCCGAGTCCACCTCCCCTGCTCTTCTCAAGCGTCATCATCTTCTAGGCAATCGCCTTGTGGCTGAAATCACCACCACCTGGCTGCTCTGATGAGTTGCCTTGGCAGCGGCTGCTGCAGCTGAACGCCTGAGCAAACAGCAACACCGAGAAAAAATAGCCGAGTCGTCGTATATCGCCGACAAATAGTGTTGCATGCGTACGTACATACGTATAGTGTGTGTAAGGAGACCCACCGAGTTGTGCCTGGCGGCTACCAGGCTAACCAAGCGTCTAGGAGCAATATCATGAAGCGCATTTCGTTATGGTCCGTTGATCGCGACGATACCCTCCACATCGATGATGAAATCGAAAAACTGGAAGAAGCCCATTCTGTAATGATCTCCGCGAATCGTGCCCTAGTAGAGGGCGATGATTTGAGCCTTACTCGTTTGGGATTCGATAGTGACCACATCGACGATCTGAAAGTACGTCATTCCGAGGGTAAACCAGGCTTTCCTGCTTATGTTTTGCGCAACCTCCAGGACACTATCCAACAGCTGTCCGACTTGAAGCGTGGCGCCAATGACGGCCGCGGTGCGAGGTTGGTTGAGCAGCAGTAAGGGGCGATGCGTACGCATTGTACGTGCGTACGTATCTATAAATAAGCAAACGGTTTATCATTGTCGCGACTTCAATCCATATGGGGGCCTGTTCATGGCATCACGTAAAGACGCTGCGCCAGCACCTTCGCAACCCAAGCGGAGCGCCAAAACGATCACCATGCGCGACGACTACCATGAGCGCCTTCGCAAGCAGGCATTCGAACAAAACACTGCTATGTCATTCCTGATCGAGCAGGCACTTGAGATGATGTGGGGCATCGAGTCAACTCCGCCCACTAAGTAACCCCTCAAAGCGGGTTCGCAACGAGCCCTGCTTATCGCCTCTTTGCCATAAATCCCCATCCCCTCCCCCTTTCAGATGCTCTAAGCCTTCGCCTTGCTGCGACGTAGGCGCCTGCGCGAGTGCGTGGGCCGCTCATATCGTTGCTACTAGCAACACTATCGGCCAACAGGTTCAGGTATTTTGATTAAAAAACTCAAATAACCTGAATTCCACGGTTTACAAGAGGAATTCAGGATTTATACTGAATGCAACAGCAAAACGGAGAAGTGCTATGAACTCGAATGTGGAAATGGTCGAAGATGTTGCAACCTACGTGGATTTCAATGAGTTGTTTTTCACACCTCGTTTCGCCGCGGACTGCTTTGGCCTTACGACTCGGCGCCTGAAAGACATCGAAGAATCGAACAACATCGAGATCCGTCGTGTGCCACGCGGAACCGTGACCTCTCGGGTTTATACGCCATCAGACCTTTTCGATTTGGCAGCACTTCGCCGTGAGCTTGGTCACTTGAAGGGCTTGGCGCGCCAGGTGGTCATGTCCACCTACATCTCGAAGGGTGGCACCAACAAAACCACCACAGCGGTCGGCCAGGCCATTACCTGTTCTCTCGCCGGTTTGCGCGTTCTTTTGGTCGACAATGATCCCCAGGGTGATACGTCGAGCATGCTCGGCTACGATCCGGACGCTACTCCAGAAGATCTGCAGGAGCTTGGAATCCCTGCTGACCGCATCGTTGATGGTCACCTCGGCCACTTGATCAGCCCAATGCTTCGTATGCGTTCGTTTCAACCCAAAACGCTTGATGAAGTCATCAAGAAACCCTTTGGTGAAAATGGCCCCCACCTGATCCCAGCCGACGCATCCCTAGAAGACCTGGGCGTGGCGTTGGACGCAGCCAATAATTCGGATATGTGGTACGCGAAGTGGGTTGAAGATGGTAAAGCCGGCAAGATTTCAGGCTGCGACCTATCGCAATACGACGTCATCATTTTTGATAACGCCCCCGCAGGCTCGCGCCTGACCAAAAACTCGGTAGCGGCAAGTGATCTGCTTATGAGCCCAGTCCGAATGGACAAATTCTCCTTCAAGGCGATCTTGCGACTGCATGACTGGTGCGCTGGTTTCGCACGCGAATACGGTTTCGCCCCTGAACTGGTAGCTGTGCCGACCATGTTTGCCAAGGGGCGTCCTCGGATGTTGAACAACCTGTACAGGCTGAACCAGCTTTTCCCAGGCCGCGTAACAGAGGAAAAGATTTATCACTCTGCTGACTATGTGAACTCCCTCGATGACGGTGTCCCCCTGATGTTTTGGAAGGGTGCTAACCGGGACACCATCGAAAACGCTCGCGCAGTGCATGCCGAGGTTCTGGAAAAGATCCGCCGTGTTGCTGCTCAGCCCCAAGAGTGAGTGTTGCTAGTAGCAACAGGGATCATTTTTTCAAAGGTGTTGCTACTAGCAACACGCAACGATTTTGTTGCTAGTAGCAACAGCAGATTGGAGTGTTGCTAGTAGCAACACAGGAGGGTGATTAATGAAATCCACCGACTACCCAGGCAAGCCAAGCACGGCAATGGCATCACTGCGCAAGCCTACGGAAATGCCGCCAACCACAGGTAGCCGTGGTAGCAGGGCGGCGATGCTCCAGCAGGCCATGGGATCTGTGCAAGAGGCTGATCACACGCAACTCATTGCTCAAGGCGCTAAAGAAGGTCAACTGATACTCAAAGACGAATGGCTCGAGGAGGTCCTGGTTGAGCTGATCGATCCCTCTCCGTATCAGCCAAGGATGTTCTTCGATCAAGCAAAGCTTGAAGAGCTCGCTGGCTCGATTGACTCTGTGGGCCTGGGTAAACCGATTACAATCCGGCCTGTAGGGGAGCGTTTCGAGCTTATCGGCGGTGAGTGCCGGTGGCGGGCTCACAAAATGCTGGGTCGCGACAAAATCATGGCTCATGTAAAGCCAATGTCAGACGACATGGCGATGCTTTTGGCAATCACCGACAACCTCCAAAATGAGCTAACGGATTACGAAAAAGCTGTGAGCTATCAACGATATATGCTGAAAGGCGCTGATAAAAGCCAGCGGGCATTGGCTCGACGCCTTGGTGTAGATCACACAGTCGTGAACCGCTGCCTTGACCTAATTCAGCTGCCCGAACAGATCAAGGAAATTCTGAACACCAAGCCCCACTTGATTACAGCGAACTATGCGAAAAAGTTTGTGGAGCATTCAAAGGCGGATGTGAACATCGTCCATCGCATTGTGATTCAGATGGCCGAGAAGGGGACTGGCCAGGAGGCCGCGCTTCGCATGATTGGGCAGAAGCTTGCTGCTTGCAGTGGTCCTAAGTCCACGATAACAGAACCTCGGAAGCTGCAAGGAGTTGGCTCAGTTCGTTTGAATGGGCGCAAGTTGGAATTCAAAATTGATAAGGAAGTGGACCCTCAGAAAATCATGGATAAGCTCGCAGCTTTCCTTGATTCGATTGATGCCTCTGAATTTGCGACACAGGGCACGCGAAATTGAGCATGGCCAAGCCCGCCCCGATCGGGGTGGGTTCAATCAGCTAACGGAGCGAAATGCATGGGAATGCCTAGTGAACCACATCACGTCAGGTACGTTCTGAGCCTGGCTAGGCAATGTCCGTTTCCAGACTGGCTCTTGCTAGAGCTGCCAAGCGGCGAGTGGGGTGCATTCTGGCAAGCAGGGCTTGATGGAACATGGGCAACCGCTGTGTGGGAGGGCGATTTTACCGCGTGCTCTTTGGTGCATGCTGATAGACAAGTGGTGCTGAGCCACATGGAAAAGTACCAGACAAAGTAACACGGGCCAGCGTGGCACACTCGCATCCGTTTCGTTGAATGCGTACGTACGTACGTGTATAATGTTCTTGTGTTAGACATCCTGCAGGGGAGGCGGCTACCTCCCCTGCAGGTCCACCAGTCTAGGAGCAAGAGCATGAATGGTTTCTCTGCCGTCCGATCCTACCCAAGCAGTGCCCCAGAGCATCAGCGCGCACTTACACCAACGCCATTGAGCCAATTTGTAACCCCATATGCTGCAGTTCTCCAGCAAATGTCGGAGGAGGGCGTTCATCGCCTGTTCACAGCCCCTTTGGCAAGTGAGGTTATCCGACTCAGCGCCAAGGCTCGTACTCACGGCATGCTGTCACTGGACGATGCTGCTGATGTCATCAGCACCTGGAAACAAAAGGCCGTGTCTCAAGGTTCGACGGGCGATAACAGCGATAAAGTCGTGTTGTCGCTGTTTGACAAAAGCGGGCAATGGTCGGCCCCTTGGGCTGAGGCCGGCTACCAGGTATACCGGTTTGATATTCAAGACAACCCAGAGCTAGGAGACGTCAGCAAATTCGACGTTGAGTTCTTCATGGAGTACTTCGGTGACTTCGAAGGGGCAGAGGTGTATGCGATCATCGCAGCTTGTCCTTGCACCGATTTTGCGAACTCGGGGGCTAAGCACTTTGCAGCCAAGGATCTCGATGGGCGCACTGCTGCGTCAATCGAGCTGGTTCATCAGACTCTGCGACTGGTCGAGTACTATCGGCCGTCGATCTGGGCGATTGAAAATCCAGTAGGTCGAATCGAGAAGCTAGCTGGTCTGCCACCATGGCGCCTCAGCTTCAACCCCTGCGATCTTGGCGAACCGTACACGAAGAAAACCCTTATCTGGGGCCGCTTCAACGCAGACTTGCCCGTTGCACCGGTCTATCCAACCGAAGGCTCAAAAATGCACACACAGTACGGTGGGAGCAGCCTGGCCACGAAGAATGCTCGTAGCGTGACACCAGAAGGATTTGCTTACGCCTTTTTCATGGCCAACAACGCTTATCACCATCCAGCCTTGGAAATCACCGGGAAATATGACCGCATCGATCCGCGGCTCCTATCGCTGGCCATTGATAACGGTCTGAAACTTCAGGATCTCTCCAACCTCTTGGACGATGCCTACTACGACTGCGATGACGATGCCGTGACCAAGCTGTTGAGTGATCTTCTGGGGGAAAAGTCCTTTTCGGTGGTCGAGTCCACCGGGCAATTGGCAATGCTGATCTAGAAGGACGCCTGATCCACCTGATGCGCCGGGCGGATCTTTTTAGTGTTGCTAGTAGCAACAGCCGAATGTTGCTACTAGCAACAGCCTGAATGGCTGGTTTACAGAGGGCGAAAGGCTAGGGCACAGGCCTTATCATGTGTGCTATATTCCGTATTCAGGCCATTATACGGAATTTGCAAAATGTCACTTGAAACCTTCAATCACGACGAATTGCTCCAGGAAGTGAAATTGATCCTGGATGGCTCTCATCCCACCTACAAAGGCAGAGATGGTGCCGGCCGGTTCCTGCGGCGCGTAGGCCGAGACTACAACTCGGAAGAGTTTGCCAAAGACCTCGACCAGCACCGGGACGATTACGCCAAGCGGTTCGGACTGGACACACCCCAAATCGAATGGATCGCGCAACAGGTGCGGGCTGGGTCTGAAACCCCGGATCGTCCTCGCCGACGTATGCGCTGAGATGGACATTGCAACCATTCCGAAACCCATGAAGGAGGTGCATCGTGCTTCTACCTTTTGAGCTTGACCCGCAGATCATTCATCACATCATCTACAGCCAGGCCGGTTCCATCGGCAAGGCTGTGATCGAGTTGATCATGAACTCGGTTGACGCAAAGGCCACCACGGTGAGGCTCACCATGACCAAGGCTGGATTCGATTGCGTCGACGACGGTACTGGTTTTGCGAGCCGTGAGGATGTTTTGCGGTACTTCGGCCGATTCGGCACGCCGCATCAGGAAGGCGATGCGACTTACGGGCGGTTCCGTTTGGGTCGCGGCCAAATCATGGCGCATGCCAGAACTGAGTGGGTATCCAATCGCTGGTCGATGCAGGTTGATACTCGGGTCATGGGGTACAGCTACGAGCTTGAGGATCTCCAGGAACCGTTTAAAGGGTGCAGTATCACCGGCACCTGGTACGAAGCCCTCAACGACCTTGAGCTGATGTCCGCGGTGCAGGAGATACGCGATTTGGTTCGTTACACGCCCATTAGCGTTGAGCTGAATGGGCGTGTCATTACGCGCAATCCGGCCAATGAAAAATGGGATTTCGAGGACGACTGGGCTTACTACCGGGCCAAAGAAGAAGGCCCCGTCTCGATCTACAACCAAGGTGTGCTGATTCGACATGATTCGTCTCATGTCTGGGGAGCTGGAGGCCTGATCGTCTCGAAGAAGGCGATCAACCTCAACGTTTCCCGCACAGAAATCCTGCGCAAAACCTGCCCCGTATGGAAACCGATCGCCAAAGAGTTCAGGCGCCTAGCCGAGGCTGTATCGGCAAAGCTGGGGGATCACCGGAAGACTGAGGCCCGTCGGGAAAAATCGGCGCGATCGTTGCTCAGCGGTGACGAGAATATCTGTGAAGTATTTGCAAAGGAGGAGGTGATCACACTACTCCCGGGCAAGCGGCACATAACGCTGATGGAATTTCGACTCAAGGCATTCAACTGGCACAAGGGAACATACACCCTGATCGAGCATGGGGACGATATTCCCAAGGGCGAGGCTATTGCTCGAGAAGGTCTGATTCAAATTGTCCACCCTAAGACCTTGGAGCGCTTCGGATGCCACAATCACATCGATTTCGAGGAAGCGCTCGATCGCGCCCTTTGCAACGTCAGTGAGGCAGCACAGGCCTTTGAAGACCGCGGCGAGCGTGCTCCATGGTTCTGGCGTGGAAAAGCGCTCGATGCGCCAGCTCTGGCCGCATATTCCACGTTCCGAAATGCCTTCATCGAAAGAACGCAGATCGTTGACGACCGCATAACGCTGGACAAGGAGACGCGCAGAGCGTGGACAGCGCTGCGGTGGTGCCTCCAGCACTATGCGGGCGCATGTATTGGGGCAGAACGTTACAGGGATGGAACCCTTCGCCACGGCGAAAAGCGGATGCAAATCCTGCTGGGTGAATCGAACACTGCCGAGGCTTGGACGGATGGGCGAACCTACCTGGCCATCGGTTGCGATATTGTCAAACGGCTCAATAGCAAGCCATTAGAGACAGTGGCTTACATTTTCGGCTTGGTCGAACACGAAGTCGCTCACCAGGGCGACAGCATCGCATGTGGCCATGACGAGGCCTTCTATCAGCGTTACCACGATATCTCGATCCGAATGGCCCCCGAGCGTCAGCGGTTCATGCACAAATGGCTCATGAAATACACCATGAGCTTGGAGCGTGAAGGGCAGAAAAGCCGGGGCAGGGCATGGAGCGAGCGATATCTCGTCGACCGAGTAGGCAGCGGCCGTATGAAGCGCGGACTTTCCCCTGTCATTGAGGACATGTCGGCAGATCCTGTTGTCACCGAAGCCGTTCCAGAGCAAAGCATGGCGTTGCTGAACATCATCAACGCTTCATTGGTTCAGACAGGTGCATGCCCGGAGCCGCCGAACTGGGAGGCGGTTCGCGAGCAGGCTCGCATCGATCAACAGGCTGTTACTGAGCGTGCGCGTGAGGCGCATGAAAAACGAAAAGCGGAAGACGCCGAGTTGGAGCGCTACATCAACAGCGTGGAAGACGACGCCGCCGCCGATCTGCAAAAACTCCTCGCACTCGAAGCGACAGAATTCCCCCAGGGCGTCCTGGCTTATCTGGTCAGTTGCGTGGTGATCTTGCCCAGTCCCAGTGGACACCCCGTTAAGCGATAAACTGCAACGAGGTGAATCATGGCAAGACAAGCAACCCCAATGAAACAGACCCGCACCCGCCATTCCCAAGCCTACAAGGACGAAGCGCTGGCTTTGGCCGAGCGCATTGGCGTCAGCAAGGCTGCCGAACAGCTCGGCCTGCATGCTTCCCAGCTCTACGGCTGCGGGCTTCCTTCGTAGCGTGACGGACGAGGACATGGGTGAGTGCCCAGTTGTGGTGATCGATGAAGCCTCGATGCTGGACAACGTGACGTTCTACAAGCTCACCCAGAAGCTACCAGCGGGAACGCACCTGGTTCTTGTGGGTGACCCGTTCCAGCTGCCTCCCATCGGCGCCGGGTTGGTCTTCCACGTTCTTTGCCAGCTATCAGCCATTCCAGTCACCCGTTTGATCGAGGTTAAGCGGCAGGCCAAGGGATCTGAGATCCCCGTTGCAGCAAGCGCCATCCGAGAAGGCAAATGGCCCGCTTTCAGCGCGCTAGAGAGTGCAGAGGTTGTCTTCATCCCATGTGCAGAGTCGGAAATCAGCTCTGAAACGATGCGTCTCTATGAAATGGACAGGGGCAACTCTCAGATCCTGGCCGCTACTCGGTCGAGCCCATATGCAGGGGTTGAGACGATCAACCGACTGTGCCACCTGCGCTATGCGGCAGGTGCTCGTCAGCTTGAGGTGATCAATGATGAGTCGGGCGTTCTCGAACAAACAGGGTTTTGTGAGGGCGATCTGCTTATCTACACTGCCAACGATTGGAACAGGAACCTACAAAACGGTCGGCTAGGTCGGTTGGTGACCGTCTTTGATGAGCCAGTCAAGGTCAATACTGGCACTGAGGAGAGACCGTTGTGGCGTTCAGCGCTCGCCCGAGCTGAATTTGAGGGTGCTCAGCACTACCTGTTCGACTCCGACGTTGACCTCATTCAGCACGCCTATGCGATCACCGTTCACAAGAGCCAAGGCTCTCAGTTCCGACGTGTCATCATTCCCGTGGTGAAGTCCAAGGTGCTTGATCGCACTTTCGCTTACACAGCGCTGACCAGAGCCCAGATCCAGGTCATATTTGTTGGCGACGTTGATGCTGTTAAAGAGGCGGTTGCTCTGCCTCCACGCGCATTTTCCCGTCAAGTGGGTCTCAAGGCCATGCTTGAAGATGCCCTGCTGTCGTTGTGCCAAGCTGCCTAACAAGCGAATCATTGCAGCTTTTGCACAAGAGCAGGCAGGGCCTAGGTGAACACGTCCATCGATCTGCTGTTGTTCAGCTGTCAACGCTTCGCCATACCTCCACATCGGGTCTTGCGACAGCAGGTAGGGGCGGAATTTTCTGGAGAATTCTGGGTTTAAAGCTAGCCTTGATCGCAATAGGCCACTTTTTCAGGTGATTGATGCGTGTTGAGCAGTTGAAGGTCAAGAATTTCAGGGGCATCAAGCATCTCGAATGGAACATGATGGAGCAGTCAATCTGCTGTCTGATCGGCGTAGGCGACAGTGCCAAGACCACCGTTTTAGATGCAGTGGAGGCAGCGCTTTCTCCTCGGTGGATGACTTTCAACGAGGCTGACTTCCACCATGCCAATACCGCTGAGGACATCGAGGTCGAGGTCACAATCGGCGAGTTGTCGCGTGCGTTACTTTCAGATGGTCGTTTCGGTTTGTATCTGCGCGGCCTTTCTCCAAATGGCCGGCTCAACGATGAGCCTGAGGATGCGGACGAGCCCGTTCTCACGGTGAGGCTCTCGGTCGACGCGACCATGGAGCCGGTCTGGTCTTTGGTTTGCGATAGGTACCCGGTTCCCAGGGTGCTTTCGAATAGGGACAGGGCAATGTTCTGTCTCGTCCGTCTCGCTGGGGACGAAGCGCGGCATCTCACCTGGGCCCAAGGATCAGTCCTTTCGAAAATGACCGAAGCGAACGATGAGACTGCTCAGATGCTGGCTCATGCTTATCGCTCCGCTCGCCAGAGCGCGAATCTTGGTGCGATCACGGAGCTGGCGCAGGCAGCTGCGTCTGCGGAAACCGCCGCTCGTTCTCTTGGCGCTTACATCAATGAGGCCTACTGCCCGGATTTGGAATTGGGGCGGGGAGGATTTAACTCGGGGTCGATTGCATTGCACGATGGTTCCGTACCGCTGCGGCTGGCAGGGCTCGGAACCCGGCGATTAGCGACATTGGCTATACAGCGTTCGGCGATAAGTGAAGGGGCGATTGTCCTAGTAGACGAGCTGGAACAAGGCCTTGAACCTCATCGCGTTCTTGGGGCCATGGCGCAGTTGAAGAAATGGCAGAAGGAAGCTGAAGGCGATCAGCTCGCAAAAGGACAGATCTTGATGACCACACATTCGGATGTGGTTCTCGCTGAGCTGCCGCCACCCTCCTTATTCATCGTATCTCGGTCACCGGCTGCTATCGCTGACATTAAGCATGCCTCATCGAATGGAGACATATCCCGCGTCCTGAAGGGTGCCCCACGAGCACTATTCGCTCGGCGAATCCTCCTTTGCGAGGGCGCGACAGAATTGGGCTTGATGCTCGGCTTGCGGGAGCATTACCCAGACCGGCACGATGGCGTCCCTATCGAGCAATTAGGTGCAGCCATCGTCGATGGTGGCGGATCTGCAGGGCCACCGTTGGCTCTTGCCCTACGCGCCCTTGGGTACCAGGTTGGTCTGTTTCGGGACTCGGATCGGAAGCTCGATACTCATTTTGTCACCAAACTCAAATCCCAAGGTGTAAACGTCATTGAGTACGGTGGCGAGCTTAATACAGAGAGAGCAGTTTTCCTGTCGGCGTCGAACGATCAGGTTGATGGCCTGCTGGATTTGGCAGCAGGATTTGTGAGTGAGCCGACGCTCAATGATCACCTTGCAAAAGAATTTCCAGGGGTGGATACCTCAGATAGCTTCAATGACTGGGATTTGGCGATCGACCTCACCGAATATCGTAAGCGTCTGAGTAATCTGGCTGCAGCGAAGAGCTGGTTCAAGACTGCTGAGCGTGGCCGGGCGATCTCCTTTCTGGTTACGGGTATCGTGGCCGGCTCACCTGCTTCCCCGCTAGGGGGTTGCCTCAACTCTGTCGAGCAGTGGCTATATGGTGACGCCTGAGTCCATCCTGGCGCTCAGCCGCAGGGCTGTAGTTGCTCCAGCCGGCCATGGTAAGACGGAGCTGATTGCTAAAGTTGCAGGGCTGGGCCGCAGGACTTTAGTACTCACCCATACGCATGCGGGCGTACATGCCATTAGGTCGCGCCTGAAGCGAATGCATGTGCCCAGTGAGTCGGTGGTGGTGGATACCATTGCTTCGTGGGCGCGGAGGTACGTTCAGGCCTTTCCTAATCGCTCAGGGAGGCAGGCGCTACATCCCACGAAGCCCAACTGGGACGATGTATATCTCGGTGCAGTATCAATCCTGCAAAGCCCTGTGGTTCAGGAGGTCATCAAGGCTTCCTATGACCGGGTGCTTATCGACGAATACCAGGATTGCGAGCAGCACCAGCATTCCATTGCCATGTGGCTGTCGTGCATCGTCCCTACCGTGGTGTTTGGGGATCCGATGCAGGGGATTTTTGAGTTTGTTGAGACCAAAATTTCTTGGAACACCACTGTTGCAACCAGCTTTACTCCAGCATTCGATCTCGTCGTGCCTCACCGCTGGGCAAGTGCGAATGTGGAGCTAGGGCGATGGATTGCTGAGACTCGGCAGAAGCTAATGATCGGCCACCCGATTGACCTTCGAGATGGGCCTGTCACCTATATCCAGAGCAACGATGCCTTTGACATGTCGTTGTTTTTCGATGGGTTCGATACGAGGTCGGGTACCACAGCAGCCATCAACTGTTGGCGTAAGACATGTGATCAGTTGGCCAAAAGCACCAAAGGTGCCTTTCAAGCGATCGAAGAGATAGCTGCACGACGTCTTATGGACTTCGCAGATATCTGGGATATGCCTGGGTCAACGCCCCAGGCACGTGCCGAAGCGCTAAGGTCATTGGTCGATGACGCGATTACCCGTGCGGCTCCTAGCCCTGGAAAGCCTTCTGATCCAGTGCTCGACATCGAGATCTATGCTGCATGGGCGAAACTCTCGGTCGGTGGCTCTGCTATCAACGCCTTGGACGTTCTAAAGCTGGAAAGGGGCCATCCTCTTTCAAGGACGTTTCGTGGTGAGCTTATCGCAGATACGAGGCGTGCTTTGAATGAGCTTGTCGAGGGACGGCATCAAAGCCTTGTCACGGCCTCTGAAGCGGTTAGGCAGCGCCTCAGCCTGACAGGAAGGGCTCCAGTCGCTAGAACGATCTCAACCCCTCTGCTCTTGAAGGGGTTGGAGTTTGACCACGTGCTGATTCCTGATGCTTCGCACTACACCACCCAGAGGTTTGCCGCTGCGAAGCTGTTCTACGTGGCTATTTCGAGAGCTAAACACACGCTCACGATATCCAGTAAATCGCCGATTTTACAGTTCCCGCTGCCTAACCTTTAGGTAGATATTAAGTCTGTAGAGGCGAGTTGCTTCAGGGAATAGTCTGCGAGGCCACTTCCAATCCATAGTACGGCGCAAGATGAAGCTCGATACGCGTTTCTGTTACTCTCACCATCCTTTCGGCAGGGACGCGGACGAGACCTTGCTCCTTAGCGACCTGTCATCCCGCATTGCTAGGTAGTACGCTCGATGGCCATCAAGAAATCCGAACTCTATTCCTCCCTGTGGAAATCCTGCGACGAGCTGCGCGGCGGGATGGATGCGTCGCAGTACAAGGACTATGTCCTGGTGCTGCTTTTCATGAAATACGTGTCGGACAGGTACGCTGGTAATCCACATTCGCTGATCGAGGTGCCGGAAGGCGGAAGCTTTGCCGACATGGTGGCGCTCAAGGGCGACAAGGAGATCGGCGACAAGATCAACCAGATTATCGCCCGCTTGGCTGAGGCCAATAACCTCACCGGCGTCATTGACGTTGCCGACTTCAACGACCAAGAGAAGCTCGGGAAGGGTAAGGAAATGGTCGACCGCCTGTCCAACTTGGTCAGCATTTTCAACACGCCGGGGCTGGATTTTCGCAGCAACCGCGCCCAAGGCGATGACATCCTCGGCGATGCCTACGAATACCTCATGCGCCACTTCGCCACCGAGTCCGGCAAGAGCAAGGGGCAGTTCTACACCCCAGCCGAGGTGTCGCGGATTATGGCTCAGGTCATCGGTCTGGCGAGTGCTACCGACAGCAAGCAGAGCATTTACGACCCAACTTGCGGCTCAGGCTCGCTGTTGCTCAAGGCTCACGACGAAGCCAAAAGCACCACAGGTCTCGACTTGGCTATCTACGGCCAGGAGATGGACAACGCAACCAGCGCCTTGGCCAAGATGAACATGATCCTGCACGACTGCCCAACGGCGGAAATTTGGAAGGACAACACCCTGTCCGCACCGCATTTCAAAGACCCAATGGGTAAGCTCAAGCTGTTCGACTTTATCGTCGCCAACCCGCCGTTCTCCACCAAGGCCTGGAGCAATGGCTTCAACCCGGCAGAGGATGAGTACAACCGCTTCAGCTACGGCATTCCGCCTGAGAAGAACGGCGACTACGCCTTCCTCCTGCACATGCTTACCTCGCTGAAGAGCACCGGTAAGGCGGCAGTGATTCTGCCCCACGGCGTACTGTTCCGGGGCGGTGCCGAGGCCGCCATCCGCAAGCGCATCCTCCAGCAGGGTTACATCAAGGGCATCATCGGCCTGCCGGCCAACCTGTTCTATGGCACCGGTATTCCTGCGTGCATCATCGTGCTGGACAAAGAGGGCTGTGCCGGGCGCAAAGGCTTGTTCCTGATCGACGCCAGCAAGGGCTTTATCAAGGACGGCAACAAGAACCGGCTGCGTGAGCAGGACATCCACAAGATCGTCGATACCTTCACCCAGCAGATTGAGGTGGAGAAATTCGCGCGCCTGGTGCCAATGGCCGAGATCGAAGCCAACGACTTCAACCTGAATATCCCGCGCTATATCGACACCCGCGAAGCAGAGGATCTTCAGGATATCGAGGCCCACCTGCACGGCGGTATCCCCGAACCTGATATCGACGCCCTGTATGCCTACTGGCAGGTGATGCCTAACCTGCGTAGCGCGCTGTTCGAGCCCCTGCGCCCCGGTTACCTCAGCCTTAAAGTCGCTATCAGCGAGATCAAGCCGACCATCTTCAGCCACCCCGAGTTCGAAGCCTTTCGCCAGACGGTGGCGGGCCTGTTCGAGGCCTGGCGTGCCGAACACCGACCGAACCTTGCCGGCATTACCATTGGCGATCAGCCCAAGGCGCTACTCAAAGAGTTGGCCGAAGATCTGTTGCATCGCTTCGAGGACGCGCCGCTGCTGGATGCCTACGACGTCTACCAGCACCTCCAGGACTACTGGTACGCCACCTTGCAGGATGATGTGTACCAACTGGTGATCGATGGCTGGAAGCCGCTAATTGCCAGTGGTTTAAGCCAGGGCGAACCCAATACCGACCTGCTGCCGCCCGAGCTGGTCGTACGCCGCTATTACGCTGCCGAAGCTGCCGCCATCACCGAACTGGAAGCCAAACGCGACGCTACCAGCCGCGAACTGGAAGAGCTGGACGAAGAACAGGGTTGCGAGGATGGCCCGCTGTCCGAAGGTAAGACCAACAAGGGCAAGCTCACCGCCGCCAGCGTCAAGGCACGCCTGAAAGCCATCAAGCACGAGTTGGATGTCGATGAAGAACGCCAAGCGCTGGAAAATTGCCTGGCACTGATTGAGCGCGAGGCCGAAGCCAGCAAAAAGATCAAAGCCGCGCAGAAGCTGCTGGATGCCAAGGTACTGGCCCACTTCGCCAACTTGAGCGAAGCCGAGCTGAAAACCCTGGTGATCGACGACAAATGGCTGGCCACCCTGCAAGCCGATGTGCAGACCGAACTGGATCGGGTGTCCCAGGCCTTGAGTGGCCGCATACGACAATTGGCCGAGCGCTATGACACACCGCTGCCGGCACTGAATGCCGAGGTGGAGGCGCTGGAGACCAAGGTGAATGCACATCTGATGAAGATGGGGTTTTCTGTATGAGTGTGGAGATTACACCGGGGTACAAACAGACTGAGCTGGGTATAGTTCCTGAAGACTGGCAAATTCAGTCGCTCCCTGAAGCCCTTCAGTTCATATCCGGAAAGGCCCATGAGCAATTCATTAATGAGGCAGGGCCTTATGTGGTTGTCAATTCAAAATTCATCTCAACGGAAGGTGGCGTAAGAAAATACTCATCTGAAAACTTTTGCCCAGCTAAGCGCGGCGATGTACTAATGGTGATGAGCGACCTACCAAACGGTCGTGCTCTTGCAAAATGCTACTTAGTCAAAGAGGACAAGACGTACGCCGTTAACCAGCGCGTGTGCATTTTTAGACCCGTCAAAGGCTCTTCCGAGTACTTTTATTATCTTCTCAATAGAAATAATTACTTCATGCAGTTTGACGATGGAGTGCAGCAAACTCACTTGCTAAATCCCATGATCTTAAACTGCCAATTAAAAGTACCTCCTGAGCCTGAGCAGTACAGAATTGGTCAAGCTCTGGCGGATATTGATTCCCTGATTAGCAGCCTGGATCAACTGATCACTAAAAAGAGCGGCATCCAGCAAGCCGCCATGCAGCAGCTTCTCACAGGCCAACGCCGCCTGCCGGGATTTAGTGGGGAGTGGCCGATGATGCGACTGGGGGGGCATATGACATTTTTGAATAATGGCACGAACTCACGCGCTGAGCTATCCACTGAAGGTGATATTCACTACCTGCACTACGGCGATATTCATGGCAGCCAGCACCTACTATTGAATCCTGCAATAACATCTATGCCCTGTCTGTCACGAGAAAAAGCAAAACGCTTAGATCGCTTGCAGAATGGCGATTTGGTATTTGCTGATGCGTCAGAGGACTTGGATAGTGTTGGAAAATCTGTCGAAATTCAGCTGCCTGAGAATATGCAACTTGTTTCAGGCCTACACACTATTGCAGTGCGCTTTGACAAAAAAATAATTGCGGATGGTTTTAAAGCTTATTTGCAGTTCATCCCGACCTTTCGCTCGCACTTACGTCAGCTAGCAGCCGGCACCAAAGTCTATGCCACCAATCGTGCTCATATCGCTAGTGCTGAGCTAAAAATTCCGGGGACAGAAGAGCAAGCTGCCATTGCAAACATCCTCGCCGATATGGGAACCGAACTCGCCGTCCTCGAAGCGCGGCGTAATAAGGCCCGTCAACTCAAGCAGGGAATGATGCAAGAGCTACTCACAGGCCGTATACGCTTGCTCTAACCGAGAGAATTAAAAGTGCGCATACCCAAAAGAAAAATGGAAGTCTTTTTTAATAAGACATACGAGAGCAACATCATTCAGTCAGCGCGGAGACTGATATTTACGCATTGTTCAGAGGCCATGGAAGAGACAGGGCGCTATTATGCTGACCTCGTCTACAATAAAGGCGGCACTGGGATATTAATTAAATTTGAGCAGAAATTCTTCATTCTAACGGCGCAGCATGTCATAGACGCCCACTATGAGAAGCCACAAAATGAGTCACCATTCTTCACTCACATATTTTCCAAGCGCGGCTTTAGCGAAATTTATGACCTTGGCTTCCCTATTCGCGGCTGGCGGGTTGGCGAGCTTGTAGAAGAAAGCAGTGAGTACGTTGAAGTTGACGACATCGTTCTAGTGGAATTAGGCGACATTTATAGATACCCAGACCATTTTATTGACTTAGATTCACGCCATGCCCCTCAAGGGATAGAAACTCGAAAACTATATGAGGGAATGTTTCTTGTCGCATCAGGCTATCCAATCAATGATAACCTTATCGACTACCCTTATAACGATAACTTCAATTGCACCACAGTTCTTAAAAAGAAAATTCGACTGGGCATATGCACTAAGCTCGGCAAATCTTACTGCCTTAAGTTCCCTGATGGAGCATCACACGACGCTCTCAACGGAATGAGCGGTGGAATCGTAAGCAATGTCATGCCCAAAGCCAATCAGATCGAGTGGGTAGGCATGATCCAAAAGGGCGGCGGCGGCTTGCTCCACTTTTACCCTTCAAGCTGGATAATCCCTGCAATTAAGAGATTCCGTGAGTCAAGTTATTACGCCATAGATCCTGCTGAGGCTCTATCAGACCCGCACTTCCAATCCGAACCGGAAGTAATTGAAGGGCGAAGAGATTTTTACCAAGATATAAAGTCTCTAACTCTTCGACTCTTGAAAGCCCCCCAATTTTCCGAAAAAACGCTAGAGCCCAGATAATAATGAATACCGTCGGCCAGATCGAAAAGAAGACCCAGCAACGCGTGGCCAAGCTTTTTCAGCAGGCGCTGGGTTATGAGCACCTGGGCGATTGGGCCGAGCGCCCGAACAACGCCAATATCGAAGCAGAGCTGCTGCGTGGCTGGCTGCTGGAGCAAGGTATAGAAGTGAACCTGGCCAGCCGCGCCATCTTCGAGTTGAACAAGGCTGCCAACGATGCCAGCAAGGGCCTGTATGAGCGCAATAAAGCGGTGTACGAAATGCTGCGCTATGGCGTGAAGATCAGGCCCGAGGTTAGTGAAAACACCCAGACCGTCTGGCTGATCGACTGGAAGCATCCTGAGCGCAACCACTTCGCCATTGCCGAAGAGGTCACCGTCAAAGGCGCTGATGCCAAGGCCAATACCAAGCGCCCGGATATCGTGCTCTATGTAAATGGTATTGCCCTCGGCGTATTGGAACTCAAGCGCTCCAAGGTGGCAGTGAACGAGGGCATCCGGCAGAACCTGGATAACCAGAAAGCTGAATTTATCCAGCCGTTCTTCTCCACCCAGCAATTCGTGATGGCGGGCAACGACACTCAGGGCCTGCGCTACGGCACCATCCAGACCGGCGAGAAGTACTACCTCACCTGGAAAGAGGAAAACGCGGACAGCGCGACTGCTGACAATCTGCTGGATCGGCACCTACTTCAGCTGTGTAACAAGACGCGCTTTCTTGAGTTGATCCACGACTACATTGTCTTCGACAGCGGGGTGAAGAAGCTCTGCCGGCACAACCAGTACTTCGGTATCCGCGAGGCGCAGCGCTACCTGCGTCGGCGCGAGGGCGGGATCATCTGGCACACCCAGGGCTCGGGTAAGTCCCTGACCATGGTCTGGCTGACCAAGTGGATTCGGGAAAACATCCAGGATTCGAGGGTGCTGATCATCACCGACCGCACTGAGCTGGATGAACAGATCGAGAAGGTGTTTACCGGCGTCAATGAGCAGATCGTGCGCACCACCAGCGGTGCCGATCTGATCGACAAGCTCAACCAGCCATCGCCTTGGCTGCTGTGTTCGCTGATCCATAAGTTCGGCACCCGCGAGGATGCCGATGTAGAAGACTTTGTGGAGGAGCTCCGCAAGGGCCTGCCGCCAGACTTCCGCGCCAAGGGCGACCTCTATGTGTTCGTCGACGAGTGCCACCGCACCCAGTCCGGTGAGCTGCACAAGGCGATGAAGGCCATCCTGCCCAATGCTGTATTTATCGGTTTCACCGGCACGCCGCTGCTGAAGGCCGACAAGCAGAAAAGCATCGAGGTGTTTGGTCGCTACATCCACACCTACAAATTCGACGAGGCGGTGTCCGATGGCGTGGTGCTCGATCTGCGCTATGAAGCCCGCGACATCGACCAGAACATCACCTCGCAACAGAAGATCGATCAGTGGTTCGAGGCCAAGACCAAGGGTCTGAACGACCTGGCCAAGGCCCAGCTCAAGCAGCGCTGGGGCACCATGCAGAAAGTGCTGTCGAGCCAGTCGCGTCTGGAGAAGATCGTCGCCGACATCCTCCTCGATATGGCCACCAAGCACCGCCTGGCCGATGGCCGGGGCAATGCGATGCTGGTCACCAGCAGCATCTTCGAGGCCTGCAAGTGCTATGAGCTGTTCTGCAAGGCCGGCATGGGCGATAAGTGCGCCATCGTCACCAGCTACAAGCCTTCGCCTGCTGACATCAAGGGTGAAGCCACTGGCGAAGGACTGACCGAGAAGCTGCGTCAGTACGCCATCTACAACCAGATGCTCGGCGACAAAGATCCGGAGACCTTCGAGAAAGAGGTCAAACAGCGCTTCATCAAAGAGCCGGGCCAGATGCGCCTGCTCATCGTGGTGGACAAGCTGCTGACCGGTTTCGACGCGCCTTCAGCGACCTACCTCTACATCGACAAGCAGATGCGCGACCACGGCTTGTTCCAAGCCATCTGCCGGGTCAACCGCCTGGACGGTGAAGACAAGCAGTACGGTTACATCATCGACTACAAGGACTTGTTCAAGCAGCTGGAAGGCGCCATCGGCGACTACACCAGCGGCGCACTGGATGGTTACGACAAGGCCGATGTGGCAGGCCTGCTGGAAGACCGGCTGAGCAAAGCTCAGGAAGACCTGGAGGAAGCCCGCGAGACAATCAAGGCCCTGTGCGAACCGGTGGAGAGGCCCAAGGACACGCCAGCCTATATTCGCTTCTTCTGCGGCACCGACTCAGGTAACGCCGAGGTGCTCAAAGCCAACGAACCGAAGCGCCTGAACCTGTACAAGATGACCTCAGCACTGATTCGCTGCTTCGGCAATCTGGCCAACGAGTTGGAAGAAGCCGGGTATAGCGCCAGGGAAATCAGCGAGATCAAGGATGAGGTTGATCACTTCACCAAGGTGCGCGACGAGGTGAAGCTGGCCAGTGGCGATTACATCGACCTGAAGGCCTATGAGCCGGACATGCGCTTTCTGATCGACACCTACATCCGCGCCGATGACAGCGAGAAGATCTCCGCCTTCGACGATATGTCGCTGATCGAGCTGATCGTCGAGCGTGGTGTCGATGCGGTGGACGCGCTGCCCAAGGGCATCCGCGAAAGCCAGGAAGCCGTGGCCGAGACCATCGAGAACAACGTGCGCAAGCTGATCATCGACGAGTCGCCGATCAACCCGAAGTACTACGAGACCATGTCTTCGCTTCTCGATGCGCTGATCGCCAAGCGCAAGGAAGACGCCATCAGCTATCAGGAGTATCTGGATGAGGTGGTGAAGCTGGCTCAGCAGGTCAAGAATCCGACCAGCTCGACCAACTATCCTGGCTCGATCAATAGCGCTGCCCGCAAGGCGCTGTATGACAACCTCGGGCAGAACGCCGGCCTGGCACTGGCTGTAGATGCGGCTGTGCTAGATAGCCGGCAGGACGACTGGCGCGGCAATGCCATGAAGATCAAACGCGTGCGCCTGGCGATCAAGCATGTGCTGGATCAGTGGGGCAAAGACGCCGCTGAGGCCTTGGGCGCCTATTCAGCAGGCCAGGACAACGAACGGCTGGATGCCTTGCTGGAACTGGTCAAGCATCAGCATGAGTATTGAGTCCCGCAATATCACGGTTAGCGGTTTGACCGTGGAGGTCGTGCGCAAGCCGATCAAGAACCTGCACCTGGGCGTTTATCCGCCGCAAGGACGTGTGCGTGTGGCCGCGCCGCTGGCGGTAGATGACGAAGCCGTGCGCCTGGCGGTGGTGGGCAAGCTGGGCTGGATCAAGCGCCAGCGTGCGAAGTTTCAGGCTCAGCCCCGGCAGTCCCAGCGGCGTATGGTTAGCGGCGAGAGCCATTATTTTCTAGGGCAGCGGTATCGGCTCAGGGTCATAGAGGAGTACGGCATGCCCCGGCTAGCGCTCAGAGGGAAGGCTTCTATGCTTTTGACTGTGCGCCCTAATACGACACCAGAGGAAAAGCAGAAAATTCTCCATGCCTTTTATCGCTCAGAAATGAAAAAGCTAATTCCAGAGCTATTGGAAAAGTGGCAGCCAGTCCTAGGTGTTACGGTCAGCGCTTACGGCATCAAACGCATGAAAACCAAATGGGGTACATGCAACATCGAAGCGCGGCGCATTTGGCTAAATCTGGAACTGGCGAAAAAGCCAGTGCAATGCCTGGAGTACATCCTTGTGCACGAGCTGATGCATTTGCTGGAGCGTCATCACAACGATCGGTTTACCGGGCTGCTTGATCAGTATCTACCGCAATGGCGAATGTTGCGTGACGCGCTGAACGGATCGGTCTTGGCGGACTTTTAGGAAAAAGCTGAAGAATATTTCTCAGGTTGAGTGCAGTAAGGAGTCAATGTTGCCCATATCTCGATAGTTTTTTCGACTTTGGCTTCGGATCAGTATCATGGGTGGCTTTGAAAATAATCAGAAGCGCAGTGTCCAAGATTATTTACCTGCTCTGTATTTGGTGGCTACGGAGCGTTTACGTTGGCCACGACCATCTCTGCAAAATCGACCAGATTCGAGAAATCTCCTCCATCCCGGCGGTTGATCCAAAGCCGCTTATTCCGTTCGCCCTAGCTCCATCACTCAGTGTTTTTGAAGAGAGCAAATGTCCCTGAATCCAATTGAGACGCTACGCCCTGTATCAGAAAGTCCTTGAGGGAAGTAATAGTTGCAAATCACGTAGTGACTTCCAGTTCTTGTGTGGGCGACGTGTCGGGGGAGGTCTACGCTGATTTCGGTAACCGAAGAGGTCGATATAAGTGCCCCGTCTTCGAAGCGGGACTTTGTGTCACAGAAAATGTAGGCAAATATTAAATCGTCACTCTGTAGTTGAGCGTTGACCAGATAGCCAGTGATAGGGACTGGGTACTGGAATTGCTGGGCTTCATAGACAATGCGTGGAAGTTTCATTAAGTATTTTCTAAGGCGAATTTTAAGGCGAGTTTGTCCACTCTGCGTAAGCGGAGAGAAATACCATTCGGGGGCTAGATGGTTATTAGCAGGCTAGGTCGAAAGCCAGTCAGTTCTTGTGGATACCCTCGGGCATTAGAAACGAACCGGATGCCCCCAATTGCTTCATCGACTGAGTGGTGAGTGTGTCCAAATACCCATAAGTCAATTTTGCAGTCAAGAAACTCTGGCCAGTGGTTTGCGTAAGCCGCATCGAGATCGCCAGGACGGTGATCAGCAGGGAAGAACCGCATCAGAGGGGGCATATGGGTAACTACCACTGTTTTTCCGGAATAGGGCTTCCGCACCTCTTCTAAAAGCCACTCCTTAGATGCTTCTGCGATGGCCCTAGTGTCGTTGGGTAGCAGCCTCCGATATCTGGGTTCGTACCGTATAAATCGGTAGTCGTTCATCGCGGCATGCGCCTTCAGCATTGCTATGGTCTGCGCCCCTGTAGAGTTGAAATCAGTCCAACACGTACATCCCAGGAATCTGACGCCTTGATGCTCGAAGGCCTCGTTTTCCAGGAAATGGACTTCATCCCCTGCATCTGCTCGCAGATGGCGGTGGGCACTTTGCAAGGATGTCTGGTAGCTATCGTGGTTCCCTGCGATCAAGATGACAGGTGTCCCCGGTGGGAGATTTTCCTTCGCCCAGCGGGCTGCGCGTGCCTTTGTACAGGTGTCCCCAGCAAGAATCACCACATCTGTTTCAGGCGGTACCGATGGTGAAAACTCTTCAAATTCGACATGAAGGTCGGACAGGACGTGTAGGTTCATAAAGAGTATTTAGCTATATATTGATTCGTGGCTTGGAGCCTTGGGTGAGGCGGTTCGGCTGGCGGAGTGTATCATATAGTGACCTATAAGTCATCGTGCATGGTCATCTGGGTGTGGCCATATGCTCGCTTTTGCGAGCGCTAGAATTGTCTGATATCCACCAAGGGCTCGGGCGCGCGATTCGTATGTTGCGCGTTCAGCGAGGGCTTAGCCTTGAAGCGTTTGCCGACGTCTTGGAGCGACGGTTCTTGATCTCCGTCGAGCAAGGTCGCAAGTCGCTATCGCTGCGCAGCCTAGCGGCGATCTCAACTGTTTTGCAGGTAAGTCCGAGCACACTCTTGCTGCTAGCTCAGGCAGCAGAAGCCGGATCTGATCCACGTGTGACTCAGCGCCATGAAGCTCTCTTCCTGGATGCATTGATCGCGGACGGTATCGTCACGCTTCCGATCCCAGCAAGTGACGATTTGATTGGCGGGGTGCGCGCCAAGCGAACGGATGAACTTAAACAAAAGGTGCAAGAGTGCAAAGGACAGGGCATGACAAAGGCTGAAGCCGTCCGTTTCCTGAGAGTCGCAAGGACGACTGTCAGTCGATACTGGCAGTAGATGTCCACCCATGGGTGTTGATCGCATGTCCTGAGCGCTGAGCTCGTCTTCACCTTGTTCGGCATCTAATGCCAGGTGCGCTTCTAGCGCTTCTGCAAGCTCCCCGAGCGCGCTATCGAGACGTCGATCCTCACAGACGTCCCCGGACTTTGATCTATGGGCATTTGCAATGCCTAGGCAGTGTCAGTTATTCATGGGCCGTGTGATGATATCGGAGAAGGTTTATGTCTTATGGTGACGATCCTCAGCCCTGTGAAAAGGGTTCAGACGATGTAGGGTAGTCAGCGTGTCATGAACGGCTGGTTGAGAACCGGAGGGCTATTGAGCGCTACAACGAGCGCTGCGAGGAGGATGGGGTCTTCAGCGACGGTCTGAGCAGCTTTTGAGATCTGGGCGGCCAGACCATGGTGTGTTTCTGGGCATCTTCATCGTAGCCGTCGACCACTTGGGAGGCCAATCCTCGTGATGGTTTGCTTTCTCAAGGCCGGCGATGAGGCGTAATACCTTGAAGTCCGACGAACGGTCTCCAGCTCATTGACCGTTTCGTTTTTGTAAAGTTTTTGGGCCAAAAACCAATGATTCCTTACAGAAAATTTTACGAATTTTTTTAGTGTACTGCTAGGTATGCGTCTGTAGTCCCCGTATTGATTGGTTTTCACTCACTCACTCACTGGTTTTTTTGAGTTTTTGGTAGTCATTACCGTTCTGAAGTGTAGGTTTCTCAGAACCGTAAACATTAAAAGCGAAGCCATTGATGGCTTCGCTTTTTTGTTTACCGCACTACCGGTAAGCGTGTATGCAATATACATTTCCATATACGCAAGGATTGGATGAGCGATTGATGAAGCTGTCGAAGGTGCAAAAGCAACAGGCTATTGAGCAGATGCACGACCTAATGTTACGACTTCCACTGGCCGAGGAGGCAGATCGCATAGAGCAGTGCTGGACTGCAGCGGAAGACACCGTTGATTCGTACATCACTGCAGCTGAGGCGCGAGCTTCTGATTTACCACCTAGTGAGCAGCTGGGGGAGGCCTGTTTCAACCTGATTTCCCTAGTCGATCTGATTCGAGATGACGACAACATTCAGCTTGTCTCTGAGCTGCTGACACCTGAGTTCGGCGTCGAGTTGTTCGGCATATTGCCGAGGGTCAAGCGTCTCAGGGATGCGGCAATGGCGAAGCTGGCAGAGCTGGCCGAGCAGCAATCCAGGACAAAGGACGAAAGCCCATCAACCGATTTTGATCTGTTTTAGCTAACGAACGTCCACCAGGTCCCGTGGCGGTTAAATCAGTGGAAACGCCGGACAGCACGATAGCAACGTTCAGATGCCGAAAAGGTGGCGAGGGAACCCAGCTTCGCTAGGGAAGCCCATAGCGCCGAAGGTGCATCCAGGGATTGCCGGTTTGGAATCGATCAGCCGTGCGATTTCACGGATCCACTGACTTCCAGGCTCGATTCGTTGAAGTAGCAGCCAGATCACGGCGATAAGTCCGTATAGGCGCTTTAACGCATTTGCATCCAGGTTTAGGGCTTGGAAATAAGGGCTCTGTTGCGGTAAAGCAATGGGGTTGCTCGACGATTGGTTCCAGATCCGGGTGTGATGGGCACACCGATTGCGGAGGGTGTTCAGTTCTTTGAGCCAGCTGATGAATGCTCTGACATCTGTAAGGCCCAGCCTGGCAAGGACCCAGCCCTGAGGCTTGGCTTTGAGGAGTTGATAGTAGATGGACAGGGTACCGAAATCCCAGGCTTCGACAGCAACCCAAAACGGCACAGAGCGATTCTTTAACCGATGAGACTTGAAGTACTCCTCTTGGCATTCGTCCTGTTTCTTTTGCTGACGAGCCGTCCAACTGTCCCATTTGCTCATGCTGAAACCAGGATTGATGACCGTCCACTTAGGTTCGATGAAGGTCACCGAGGTATATGCCATTTCGCTGTTACGGCCCAGCTCGTGAGCTACGACGGTCTTCAGATGGACCTCGATCGACTCGATTGCATCAAGCATGAGTAAGCGGAGCGCTTTATCAAATCTGTAAAGCTCAACGGCCTTGTCGAATCGAGTTCTAGGCTGGAAATCTTCCATCCGAACTGGCTTTCTGGTCTGAGGGCAGATGAGCTTGTTACCCGCGTCATCACGGGCGAATCTGCGGGCTGGGTACCAGAAACCGCTCAAACGGTAATAGCCAAGGCGGGCGATTTCACGCTTGGTTGCGTCAACGTCGAGAATTTCCATGCCGCGAGCGGTCAGTAGCGTGACCAGGTCAGCGTAGGCTAGAAAAGGCTTCGGTGGGATGGGCTGGTTCAACTTCCATGTTCCAGAAACAAGAAGGCCTGACCGTAATGCCGGTCAAGCCGGCAACATAGGATCAGGCGCTGTTGAGATAATGTTGCCTGCAGTTGACAGGGGTGTCAACCACATCCGACAGCCTGTTCTGCAGCGTAGATCCTGATTGCCCGGGCGGGTGTGAGCGCGGTTTTGTGTCGCGGAGGACGGCTAGGCTGGCTTGACTACGGTAGAGCTCGGTTTGGTTCCAGGCTGGCAAGCGCGCCCTTTCTGGTCCTGGACTCAGGCTCATACGAATCTTTCTGGGAAATGTTTGAAGCCCCACCCCTGTGGTTTTGCTTCAGCCCACCTCCTTGATGATGCTTTGCTTTTAATTACATCTGACCTTCCAGAGTTGGTCCCAGCTGGTCATGTAACTGGGGCTTAGCAGAGCCCGGCGCATACCCCAGTCCGGCGTCAGCGGAACGGCAGCAGTGCGCAAGCAATCATGCCCCCACCGGCGATTGATCCGATCCATGGCAGCCATGAGCGCGTCGGAGCGCTCTGGCTGGCTCGGGCTGAAAAGGTCCTGAGTGAACTCCCCTCGCTTGCGCAGATCCATCAACAAGACTTCGGCCTTGCTGTACGCGAAGCCTGGCCGGTAGATCTGCTCGACCGCCTGCAGTGCGCTTTTGGTCAGCTGGCGTACATCATCGGTGGGGTAGGGCGGTACGCACGTTGCTGTGTTCGCATACTTCGGCCCATCGCCGTGAAAAGAAGTCTGAATGCCGATCCGCATAGCGCCGCACAGAGAGCGCTGCATGCGCAGTTTCTCCGCAGCACGGTGAATGTACGTAGCCAACGCCTCCTGCAGGCCTTTCAGCGTGTGTACCCGCTGTCCAAACATCTTGCTGGAGCAAATCGATTGCTTGGGCGCAACCGATTGCTCCAGGTCCATACAGGATTCGCCTTGAAGCTCACGTATCGTACGCTCGAGCACGACGCTGTATTTACGACCCATTGCCCGTGCGTCTGCTTGCGACAGCTCCCAGGCCGTACTGATCCCGTCGCGTGCCAGGTTATCGCGCATGCGACTACCGATACCCCAAACCTCATCGACAGGCATACGCCGGAGCAGCCATTCGACCGCCTCTGGTTTGCGCAGATCCACCACGCCGCCAGTCTTCTCTCGCCACACCTTTGAGGCGTGCTGAGCGGCTTTGGCCAAGGTTTTGGTATGCCCAATGCCGACACCCACTGGCAGCGCTGTCCATTGCAGGACACGGGCTTGAATGGCCCGGCCTACATCAATGATCGGCTCGGGTAAGCCTTCAAGACTGCAGAACAACTCATCAATGTAAAGGAAAGATGTCAACCCATGGACATGAGTGGAAGCGGCGCTAACTCTAGTTTTGCGCTGAATAAACCGTGTCCATAGATATCCACCTATGAAGTGCTTTCAGAGTCTAATTTGTCCATACCGAAATCTGCGGTCGACTGCGGACAGCAACTCTTCTGGCCTGATGGAATCATTCATGACAGGCAGCTATGAGCCAGCCGCGCGGTGGCCGGTGGCAACTCGGTGCATGGCGTGAAGCGAGCTAGGATTCAAACTATCCAAGGCAAGACCCGGGCCCTAGATGGTCACTAGGCCTAGGCGATGCTTGATGCGCTGGATAATACGTCGGTGAGAGGGCTACGTGATGGGGCGATTCTAGCCGTGTTGCTAGGCCTGCGCCGCGAAGAAGCTGCTCAACAGCACGTCAATCACATGGTAGAACGCAGAGGCATCCGGCACCTAACGGTCCAGGGCAAGGACCGCATGGTGATGCCTGATCGAGATAGAAAGTCTTGCGAAACTCCCGCAGGCAGTACACGTACTGTCAAATTAATTCTCGTTAATGGATGTGGTAAAGTCGAAGCGTCCTGATCTGATTTCATCTCGAAAATTGTCGCCGTATTTCTGTTCCCAAAACTTGATGTAGGGCGCTAGAACCATTCGCAACACCAGCCACCACAGCATGACCGCTGCATCACCCTTGAAGACGTGGGCAGGCACGTATCCATGGGACAGGTGGTTGCGCATGTCCCCATATACTTTATCCAATAGAATAGCCCGTAAATTTCCGAGCAGCGGCGCCCCCAGATCAGCAATCAGCAACTCTTCATCGAGCAGGGCCTTTAGACCGTCTCGCTCCTGAGAGTTGTCCGGGTATCGCTTTGAAGGCTCCTTCTCGAACTGCTTTAAGCGATAACGCAGGGAGTTCTCTAACTGGGGGATGAGATAATGGACTGCCGAAAGGTAATCGCCATTTAGTCCCGCCACCAGACCACGCGAAAAGAACTCCTGATGACCATCCGGTACTAGCGGGTTTCTCGCCAAGAAAGAGTCCAAGATCTCCTCATGAAAATAATATTTGCTCGCAATACCGTCCAAGGCGGGCAGGATTCTGGCATTGACCTCTAATGTATGATCGTTCCGTAGGCTCTGCATAGCCCAGTCATGGGCGGTATCTGCTTGCGCGTCCTCGCCTTCGGCAGCACTTGGCGTAACCGCGACTGTCATCCCCTCATGGTCGATATGAATCCCACCGAAATCAGCCAACAATGGATCCAAGCTCGATCCGACAGTATCTTTTAAGGTTTCAAGATCAGAAGGTTTTGATATGGCAAAAGCGAGTCGGAAGATCGAGTCATACACGTCTGTCCCTTCAGTAACCTTTTCTGCATGCTCGGCATATTCACGCAGACTTCCGAATGAATGAGAGAAAAGCCCCATCTCATGTTGGATATCACGTTGTGCCTCTCTCAATTCCTTGTAGAGTTCGTCTCGCTTAGACCGCGTACCCGGTATGCGCTCTAGGGCTTCGATGGCCTGCATGTAGCAGGACGCGGCGATAGAACCTTTATGCAGCCGCGCTTCCGCTTCGTGGCACTCGGCAATTAGCTGGAGGATTTGATGGGAGCGTGGTTTGTCCCCATGACAGCTTTTGAGTGATATCTCGAGAACTGAAACTGCAATCCGATACTGTTTACTATCAAAGAAATGTCGATGTGTTTCGAGCGCCTTGGCATAGAGGAAATCATCATCTTTTATACGGTATTCCCAGCAAAGCCTCAGCAGATTGACGTCAGAGCGCAACAGTTCGTCCGAAGCTAAAAGCTCATTCATGTAATCATATACAGCGCTACGGTCTGTCAATTGTCGTAGCGAAGCAACGAGCATTAGCGCGCGCTCAACTCTGGCAAATGCGGGAAAGTTTCGTCCGGCCTCAAACAGTCGCTTGGCAGACTGGATGTATGCGCTGACAGCAATCTTTGGCTGTTCCTTGTCACGCACTTCCAGCCATACTAAATCGCTGAGTCGAGCCCGCAACTCATGGTTTTTGATAAGAGGAGTGGCGTTAGCGAGCGCTTGCATTGCCTTGCTATTGAAGTCGCCGATACGCGCGCTTGTCTCTCGCTCGGTACGCCATAGGGGCCTGAAGGGGACCCTCTTGTCACTAGGGTGCAGCATCATCGTTGCCGCGCACTGTACGACGAACGCGGCAGGCTCAACAGCGAAATCAGCCAGCTTGACAGCCAGATCATGGCATTCGAGGATGTTCTCTGCCTCGAATCCGGTGAAGAACCGCTCGAACTCCTCCGAAGTTACTTCCTGTTGCTTCAAATCCATATTTCCTCCTAGGCGAGAACGATATCTCGGCCATTTGCTCAAAACTAACCGAACTGAAGTTGCTTGATGCGCTGGTAGTCTCGTAAAAATATCTCATGTAGCCTTGGGCCTTTCCTTCCTGGAGAAGGGCCAGTCGTGTACACCCACGACTGCCACCTCAAAGCTTCCTCGACCCGCGCGGATCCAATGAAATTATATTTGACGCAGGCAACTGCCGCTCAAGCTCAGCGATACGGTCATACAGCTCAATGATTTTCGCATCCGCTTCGCTCAATAAGCTTGCGAGTTGGTCGCGCTGCCGGGCAACTTGCTCAATCCGATCACGCAGGGCGCGGCTTTTCTGGCGGGCGAGAAGATTTACCTGGTTCAACGAAGGAAGTCGCTCCTCCACATGTTGTTCCACGTAGGTTTTTATCTCTGTGATGAGACTCGGGAAACGAGATTTCTTAAGCGCCGACGGATCGCTCCCGGCCTCTTTGGCCACGTTGTTCTGAGTGACCGGTGTCCCCTTCGGTAGAAGCTGTGGCCTATTGAGCTTCAGGCGCTCAAAAGCATCACGATACTGATCAGCTGCGCTGCGGCGGGCAGGGAGTTCAACGTCCATTTGCGCTCCCTACGACACGACGAAAGCTCTCTACGCTTCGCTGTTGGGCCATCAACGATTCCATTAGCGGACTCCCATCCTGAGCAGTAGCAAGCCGCTCTTTGAGTACATGTTCAAGATCATCTACCGCGCTCAATCGTTCTGAGTCATACAGCACATCAGGGCAAGGTTTTGCATCCACTGAATCACCGCCCCCGCAATGGGCAATGTTGTCAATTCCGCCGTACGGACAAGGCTCGCGACTCGAACAAACGCCAAGAATGATCGGGCGACAGGCGACTGCGCCTTTCTTTGCCAAACCAATCATTTTCTTCGCATCCTCTGGCGAAATCAGCCGAACAATCTCAGCCTTTCGTTTGTCTCCATGGGGACTGATAAAACGTTCACTCGTAAGCTGCTGCAACTCTCTCCCAAGCGTCTCGTACATTGTACGAACGTACAGAGTATGAGCCTTTTCCTCTAGACGCATCCGCGAGTGATTTTGTCCGTAGTAAAGGCTCATCGCTCGTGTGACGTGCTTGAGCTGGTACTGAAGCGAAGCATCACTTACGAGCCCGGAAGCTTGCATGTTCACTGCCCCAGTTCTACGCAACTGATGCCAAGCCAACGGCCATACAGCGCCCGCTTGATACTCCTCCGGCAATGAAGGGGTAGCCAGCCGGGCTAATTTCAAATCCTCAGTCGTGATACGCAAACGTTCTAAGTCAAAGAGCTTCCCGTACCGCCTCAAAAGGTCGGCATATGGCGGAATGCTCGGTCTCCGTGAGTGATTACCTTTATTGCGCAATGAGCTCCAGGGCTCGTAAGAAAAATCGGTCAGGTAGCGCCCGGCGAGAACTCTTGCAGCCTCATGAGGTGCGTGTAGTGAGCGAAAAAGAGAAATGACCTCCATCGCCTTCACGGCGACCGCCACAGATGGAGATGTGACCCAAAGGGCGTCGCTATCAGACAGCGTTTTTGTCGTCTGCCCACGCAACAAAAAAATGTCGCCGAAGCTCTTGTCGTGCTCAACGTCAAGGCACCCGGCTCGAAGATTCCATGCTTCCTCAACCCGCATGAAACTGAAGTTTAGGATGTAAGCTAACCCCGCGCCGGTGACCAGTTTCAGATAGCTAGTCAGCGCTGTTACTTGCAAGTCGCTACCTCGACCCACCCACCGTTCAAGTAGCTCAAAGACGCCGAAGCGTTTCGCGGTATCCGCAAACGCGCCGAGAAAACGAAGCCCCGTTTTAGTGCCTGACAACTGCATGTTATAGCCGCAAAAAGGCGGGGCATTTACGCACGCCGTTCTCTCCGAAACCCTCTGGTTATGTTCGTAAGCCGCGAAGCAGAACCGGTAACAAGCTTCAACCTGTTCTCGATGGGATAGGAAGTCATCAAGGCACTCTCGCAGCCTAGTCACTTGATAGCGCCAAATGCGTGGAGGAATGTAAGGTGTTTGAGCTGTATGGTGAGTTGGAAAAAGCGCAGCCAGGCGGGTTAGAGAGCCTGGATCCAGCAACGTAAACCCTACGGCATCTCTGGACGCGTAAAGCTCATGCATTAACGAAAGAAACTCGGTTTTTCTTGAGCTAGAAAGAAAGGCAGGTATCCGTTGGCATACGCGTGGAAAATGGCTTAGTTCGCTGGCAAGGATTCCTGCCTCTTCGCAAAGAACAAACAGCCGTCGCATCTGATCGAAACGCGTTTTAAGAGATCTGTAGCCACGAGCGCCGTACGGCCCGTATAGCCACCAGCCTGTGATGACTCGAAGCAAATTTGCGTTCGTTGAGCTGATTGGCGCCGCTGATTTTTTAGCTGGTCCATCACCAAAATTCAGGGTCACTGCCTTCTTGGCCCATGGATCAAGCCTCCAAATTGGATCGCCCCAGCGGCTTACGACGTCGCCCAGCGCATCAATTACGACTGGCCAATCAGGCGGCGGAGGCCAGCTCTCTGGACGGTAATTCGATGCCCCAGGAACGGCGAGAGGCGACTCGATAGAAAGCCCTAATGTCGAGAGCATACTCATAGGGAAAGCCCCGCTGTAACTTCCGCAAGTCGAATAAATCCGTCCCAAGCTGGGTGATAGTCCTCCTCAGCTATGCGAGCCAGTGCCTCTTCAACCCATAGCCGACGCACCTCGCTACTTTCATGAAAGAACCGTAGCTTCGCACTCAGACGCTCGACCGCAAGCATCGCTGGATGATCAGCCTCTTCAGATCTGTCCGTGCACGCCGGACGATACCTAACTAGCTCCAAGCTCTTGAGCATTCGCAAACTACTCAGAGACCAGACGTGATCCTCGCTTTCAATATCCCGATGATTGACGCAGAAAAGGCAACCCGCTGCATTAATACAATCGGGATCAGGTGCATTAGTTGGAGCATCCACGACCGATTCTGGAATCGGCGCCACACAAGTGCCTGGAGCAGGCGAGCAAACGACGGGATCTGTTTGCCGGTGAAATCGACTGATTTCAATCATAGCAATTTGCGGATTGGGCTCGGCGTAAACACGAATCAAAGTTTCAGCGGTGTGCTGTGCGATTTCTGCCACAAGTTCGGGGCGTTGCGACTCACGTAACAGCCAGTTGATACGCGCCCCCCGGAGCTTACGAGGCCGAACGAATTGAATACCGGAATATGTGCAGAGGCGCGTGATAGCTGTGAACTGGGGAGCTTCTAGAACGAGACGTCCCCCAAGACGGACGAGAGGGAAAAGAAGCCCCTCTAGATCGTCTGGAAACCACGTGTTTCGCCACTCGATGTAGCGTTCGAACCACTGCTTGTAGCTTGAGAACACTTCAAACAGCACTTCACCCTGACGGCGCTTTTTGTAAGACCTGACTTGGTAACCGTCAAGATGACTCGTGTAATGGTATTGGTCGATCCGAAGCTGATGCGCCTGTGACAAATTCATGCCAGTTTGTGCGATGAACATAAGCAGTTCGGCTTCAATTCGTAGGTTCACTGCCGGGTATCGAGTCTCGATTGAAACGTCAGAGTTCCGAAGTTCGCGGTTTCGAAGGATGTCCGCAATCTGGAATTTGGTCCGAGGTCGAATCACTCGTGACGCTTCCTTCTTTGTATCGCGCAGGCGGCACCAGATAGGTAGCGTGGAACCCGACCGCAATTCCACTTGGATGGGAAGTGGCCCCGTCACAACTTCATAGGTAAGGGCCATACAGAGGTCGGCAATGAATTGACCGAATAAAAAGCTATCTTCTAAGCTTTGCTTACCAGTACTCCCATTACCTGCCCTTCCGTTGCCTCTTGGTTTGCGAATTCGGGTGCTGTAGAGAAGCGTCGAGCTTCGACCCAGAACTCTGTCGAGCATTGTCGCGGTTAAACTTGCCGTGTCGTATAACGATCCGGCGGTTAGATATTCTTCCACGCGGTGACGCTGTAGAAGATGCTCAGCCCACCCCAGGTATGCTTCTGCGACCGAATCAACACTCAACGGACGCCCGCATTGATCCACCCACTGAAAAAACTTCCTCAACGCACCGATCTTGTTATTCGCCGAAAAGCGGCTTCCTCCGCCGGCAAGATCATCGGTCAAACAATCATGGAGCCCTTTCACAAGCTCTACCCGCTCCAGCAAGGGATCACCCAAAGCACCTGATGTGATTTCACTGCGTACAGTCTTCACTTTTGCCTTAGCACCACCGTTGTATAAAAGTGGTGCCATATCCCAGGGCGTCTCATTTTTCGCGTACTCAAGCGTTGGAAACGTCAGGTCTGAAAACGTCAGATTATTCATCGCTTGCTCCCTGCATTGAAGAAATCCCTGTAAACGCAGTCATGAAGCTGTTCGCAATGGCCTGCTTAGCAGGTGCGGCTTGCACAAATTTGATGTATTTGAAGGTGGTAGCCTCCGAATTTCGACCGTGAAGCAATGCATTGCTGACAGTCGCAATCACTATCGCCACATCAGTGCAATTTGCTAAAGCGAGCCTAGCTAACTCAGTTCCAAAGGTGCATCGGGATTGGTGGAAGCGAAACTTCCTGAGCGTTTTGATGCCCGACGCGATGCCTAATTTTCTAAGCGATGACATCTCAACGTTTATGGCCGAAGATTGATCACTGTTGCGACGTCCAAAAGGGTTTCCGAAACGTGTCAAGAACACCAAGTCTTGATGCTCGCCAGCAGCAAGTGCCTCGCGAGTCAACCTGCGAAGACCCTTGGCGTACTCCAAGACTTCTGAACACAAAGCTTCGGGAATCCATACCTGGCCAGTTACTCCAAATTTGGTATGCACGGGCGGGGACGCACCTGGCCCTACGGATAGCAGAAGCAGACCTTTAGCAGACGGATCATGTAGGGCACGCTCCAACGTATCGATACGAAGGTCACAGATCGTTCCCAGTCGCATACCCGTGAAGAAACCTAAAGCCAACATCAGGTAAAGCTCGGGTGAGGCGCTCTGTTTTGCGAAATCAAGAATGGTGTCTCGATCAACCGCAGAGACTGGAAATAGCCCACCTTCCAAAGTGACCCCAATGCGTTTTCGGTTTGGAATACCAAGATCGGTGGTGGTGCCAGCTAGCGTCCGCTCGAAGCCGACCTGGTCAAAGTATTTGATGAAATAGCGCTTGTCTTTCCACAGCGGCAATAACGGGCTTAGAAGGCCACGCCTCCTAACCCACCTGTAGAAACTGATGCAATTACGCATGTATTCGGAGGCCGTGGCGGGACTGATATGACCAGCATCGCGAGCCTTGATAAGCGCCCCACGGTACTGAACAAGACATCGATCAGCCTTTCGAGACGGAAACTCAAACCACTGAAGCCCGCGACTCTCCAAAAACTTCGCGTAGTTCAACAGCCCATTCAGGTTGCTAGAAACGGTCTTAAGGAGTGCCTCACCATTGGTGACTCTCTCCATAGCCCAGAGATTGGCTTCTCTCCAAGGCAAGCCGTCTTCCCAGAATATTTGTGGTAGACCTTCGATCACTACACGGGAGCTATTCAGCGAGTAGGTAATCAGGCGGTCTTTGACAGAAAGGTCATGCGGACTGAAGTGAATGTGTTCGACGGTAGGCAAGTGGAATCTCTGTAAGAGTAAGCGTCAATGTCCATGGGGACAAGATCTACGTTTGGGCGTCCACAGTATGCAACTTATTCTTATCAATTGAGTACCGCTCCCATTGGGGCACCAGTGAGGCGATGGCCACGCCAACGCGGTGACTCAATTCGCCATACAGGGTGTAATTGCTACTGAAAACTGCGACGTCGTTCTGTTCGAGGAAGCCGCGCACCTTGAAATACGGATCGCCCATCTTCAAACCGAGGGCTTTAGCCTCGTTCGTACGAGCCACAATGCAGCCATCCGAGTTGCTTAAGACAACGACCGGGCGCTGCCGGAGCTCGGGTCTAAAAATTCGCTCACAGCTGCAGTAGAACGAGTTGACGTCCACCAGGGCGAAGATAGGTCGGGAGCTGTCAGCACACATGCTTGGTCAGGTCCCAGGTTACGACCCCAAACACATCAATCGAGCCGTACTGATCAGGGGTGATGGTCTTATAGTTGGGGTGGGCCGATTCTAGTAGCCAACGATCATCGGGGGCCTTGGCCAGCCGTTTCACCAGCGGCTGGTTATCCACGTAGGCCAAAACGATCTGGCCAGTTCTCGCCGCGATCGATCGGTCTACAATTAAAACACCGCCGTCGTAGATTCCCGCGTCACGCATGCTTTCGCCCTGGACACGCACAATCCATACGTGCGGCGCCCGAATATTCAGCAACTCATCCAGGGAGATCGGCGGCTCGTAGTAATCAGCTGCAGGGCTTGGAAAGCCACCTGCAGCCGTTCCGGCGAGAACCGAAATGAGCTGGCTTGAGTCTCGAAGGGGCTGAAGAGATACGACATTCATAGTGGCACCGATTTGATACTGTTTGCATATACAGTAATCCAGCAATTGCTGCACGACTAGCGTCGGTTAGACAAATGGCGTCTCCTGCAGCTGACAGTTCCCGAGATTTCCGCCTATAGTGCCCTAACAGATATATGTTTTAGCAGTGGAAAAGCTATGCAAGTTCTCGAGAAAGAAAGGCTGTTACAGATCTATGAAGAGGAGATAGAGGCCGCGTATGCCGAGCTCCTTGATGCGTTTATGAACATGCTGACGCTTGGGGTAGGGGATCCCAGGTCTATGGCTGGTCGATGCGGCGCACGAGTTGCTGCAGCGCACAAGCGGTGCAAGCGAGGGTTAGTATTTTCCGAGCTGGTGGTTGCTCGTGATGCGGGCTTAGATATAACCCCTACGGTTGCTGAGCATGTGTGTGAACGGCTGATCGGCCGTGGGGTAGATTTCCGAAAGGCGCTAACATTCTTTGGCACGCCTGGCCGTACTGCAGCGCAAAAATCTGACGTGGTCCAGGAAGACATGGCCAGTATTGAAGCGCAGCTGTCTCCGCAGGTGAGTTTGCTCATCTACGAGATGTCGGTGATCCGTGAGCGCCACAAGGAAGAGTATGGTGACCGAGTCGAGGCAGCGGTTAAAGAGCTCCAGGGCACTTCGGGGGCCTAATGCATAGATGTTTTAGATATCCTAAAACATATATGTTTTAGGCCATAAGCAGGCAACCGTCTCGCTAGGGGAGGACAGGCTTCGCACAATTCAGTCTCTTGCGGCGCTGGGCTACAGCTTGTCTGGAGCAGCCGGCGCGGCGTGCAATCTCCGCGTTACTTGTGGTTGGGAGAAGATGATCAAAATCCTCCAATTTTTGCCCTTGGCGTGGTTCGTAAATATCCACCTGCAATAGCCGTCGGCGGCGGCCAATTTCGTACGCAGTGACGCAGAATATTTTTGCCAGGGCTACATCCGACATAGTGCCCAAGAGCGGGTCATAGGGCTTGCTGATCGCTTTGTCGTCCGAAAATGGTGGAATGCCTTTGTTGGCCCGACGGATCTGGACTGCATTCGTAGTCGTGCCCGCCAGGTAGGCCACAATGCGGTCGTAGCATTGGCCAAGAAGCCAATCGTAGGGTTCGATCTTGGAGTATTTGGGCATCGCCGCTTCCAGGCTGGATGTTACCGTTTGAAGTGCTTGAAGAAGCGCACGGTAGCGCAGTGGGAGAAATAAAGCCTAACACATATATGTTTTAGCTTTACCGCCGCGCCACTGCCTTTGAAAAAAATATGTACATACGTACGTACGTATATTATTCTTTGCTCATTCTCACCAGGTAATCGGAGGCTGGAATGTACGACGCAGTGATCGCCAAAGAAGCGTGCTCCCTTGAGACACAGCGGTTTGTACCGGGGGAGGTTGTTTCGATTCACAGGGACGGCACAGCGGCTCGTAATGCCGCGGACAAAGCCAACAAGCGCAAAGGCGAGTACGGCCTTTTTGTGGCGGTTCACTCAGAGAGCCTGGTGAAGAAGGGGGACTTGCGCGAAGACCTGCTGAATCAACATGAGCTGAATGAGCGCCGTGAGTATGGCAAGCGACTGATGCGAGCAATCTTGTCCGATGAGCTTACCGGTAAACGAAACGTAATGGCTGACGACGCTGGATATCACCTGCAGCATTTAGGTATCACTTTGGAGGAGCTCAAAGAGTGGTACGAAGAAGAGGTTCGGGCAGAACATCTTGAGCAACAGATCCGCTCTCAGGAGCATGCACACTTGCGGGCAAGAGGGTTCGAGGCTCAAAAAGCTATCGACGAGATTCGTAACCAACCCTGCTTTGCTGTACCAGCCGTGCGTGGTATCCAGGCTGGGCAGGAGTATTTTCTCGCCCAGATTCCATACCCAATCCTGGCTCGCCTGTTTGTTTTCGACGAAGAGGAAGCCGTGCCTGCGGAATTGCGCGCTCAGCGTGCGCTGAACAAGAAACGGGCTGAATCCATCAGTGAATACATGCTCGACAACCGGGACACCTATGTACTGCCAGCGCTCACGGCGAGCGTCGACAAGGCTATGGCTTTTGAAGCGCTTGAAGGCATCGAGCAACTAGGCACGCTACACATTCCCATGAGCGCCACCATGCTGATCAATGACGGACAGCACCGGCGCCTGGCTATCGAAATGGCACTGCGCAACGATGAGACGCTGCGCCATGAAACGGCGCCGGTACAGATTCACTTTGACCAGGGCCTGCAGCGCTCTCAACAGATTTTTGCTGACATCAACAGCAAGGCGGTGAAGCCTTCTAGCGCGATCAACGCGCTGTATGATCATCGCAATCCTTACAACACCTGGCTCCAAAACCTCCTCACCCAGTTGCCTGCGATCAAGCGCAAGATTGACTTCGAGAACGGTACTCCGGGCATGCGTTCGTCCAAGCTCTGGAGCCTGATTGCGTTCAAAAAATTCGTGACGCTGCTCACGGGGCTCAGTGAGAAAACCATCACTGGCCTGAGTGATGATGAGCTAATGGACTGCGCCGATCTTGTGCGTGAGTTCCTCGAAGGTTGCGAGAAGTACATTCCGCAGTGGGGCAATATGGTATCCGGCAAGATCGCAGCCTCGGACGTTCGTGAGAATTTCGTCATCGGACACGCGGTCTTCCTGGAGGCGCTCGGGATGTTCGGTCGTGAAGCGCTGTTTTACGGTACGCATCTATCGCCTCAAGAGAAGAACGCCAAGGTCATTGACCCAGGCAAGGCCAAGTGGCATGTGTTGAGACCGCTCGAAGCGCTTCAACCGTCAAAGAGCGACGGCATGTGGGAGAATCGGTGTGTGGTATTGGGCAAAATGCAGAAGACGGTCGACGGGACCAAAGCTACTGCCGCTCAGCTGCTTTCGATTGCCAACATTCCTATGCCGGAATCGCTGGCCGAATTGCACCAGCGCATCATCAAGTGAGTACACCGCCGCGAGGCGCGTAGGCGCCTCGATCACACTTCAGGAGATCGATATGTTTGTAGGAACAGAAAGGCTGATACCGGTTGGTACTGTGCTGGTGGCTGTAGTTGCTGCGGCTTTCACGCACGGTGTGCTGCAGTTGCTACCGGAAGTAAGCTTTGCCGCGCACGCCTGGATGATGCTCGGGGTGCTGATTGCGGTCGGCATACTCGGGACAGGTCTCTGGTGCGAGACCCAGCCTGATGGTATTGGAATGATCACTGCCATAGGTGTTCTACCGCTGGCCGTTGGGGCGATCTGGGGAGGGCTTTGGCCTGCGATGACAGAGTGGGGAGCAATCGGCCTCGCGTTTCCAGGGCACACGCCACCGGTTGCTTGGTGGGCCTCGAGCGCGGTGAAGTGGGTAGGGCTCGCAGCGATTCTGGGTGGCGGGTACTACTGGCTGTATCGGAAAAATTTCCACTAATCCCGGACTGTATTGTTTCGCGGAGGAATTCATGGAACTAGAAATCAGCACCCTTCAGAAGACAGCCCAGAACTGGCGCGATAGCAACCAATGCAATCTTGGAGGGATCGTCCTGGTCTGGAAGGGGACCGTATACGGTTGGAAAAATGAGTTGCGCGACCCTCAGCATGAGCAGCCAGGGGCTATCGCAGTGGATCCAGCCGGTCAGGTGTTCATCGCTGAAGGGGGTGATGCCTACAACGGTGCCACGCACTGGTCGCCAGTATGAAGGAGCTCGAAGAAATGGAGCGGAGGTGGCTCGCGGCCGATATTGCCAGGAAAGTTGCGATGCGCGCTGCGCTACGCGACCGGATGCTTTGGCGGGACCAGTTGGTCAATGTCGTTTGCGGTGCAATCAAGGCTGTTTGCATTACCGTCGCACTCGGCATGGTGAGTAAGCAAATCGGCTTGCCTACGGACATCTCGCTAACGTTCGCAATGTATGTTACTGGCCCGTTTCTGGCTTTCAATCCATGGGCATTCTTCTGGCGCAATCTGTTCCGTGAACGTGCGAACGCGGCGCTTGATGATGCCCTGGATAATCCGCGTCAATATTTGACCTTGTAGGTCGGCGAGTCCTCCGGCCGCTGGCCACGCCGATCGTAAAGCCGCGTCGTGCTGATATTGGAATGTCCCAGCCAGGTCTGGACCTTCGCGATATCAGCCTCGTGCTCCAAGGCATTGGTTGCTGCAGTAGCTCGCAGCCCATGCACACCAAGGCCAACCACCACAATGCCGGCCGTTTTGGCCCAAAACCCGATGATCGAATAGATTCCGTTGGCCAGCAAACGCGCCCCTGGCGTCCGCCCGCGAACGGAGCGAAACAATGGGCCCGTGGTCCGCTCCCCATCCGCTTCCAGGTACTGGTGGATCCGCTCTGCAGCCACTGGATGGAGCGGCAGGTAGCGTACCTTGCGACCTTTGCCATGCACTTTCAAATGACGAACGCCGCGGCGTTCCTGCAGGTCGTCGACATCCAACATAGCAGCCTCCTCACGACGCAAGCCGTGGTACAGGAGAACCGCCAGCAAGGCTCGATCGCGAAGCCCCTTCACGGTGTCCAGATCTGGAGCATCAAGCAGTGCCTTGGCCTGGTCGTCGCCCAGCGCCGGCGTCTTACCTTCATTGCTCTCATTTGGAGGCCGCTTGACGCCATGGACGGGATTGCCACCCGCCACAGCGTTACTGTCCAGCAGGTGATCAAATAGGCTGGTCAACGCCGCAAGCTTTCGCCGGATGGTTGCGGCAGACAACACTCTGCGCTCGAGGTCAGCTCGCCATGCTAAAACATGGGCGCGTTGAACCTCTCTGAACTGGTCCGGATGGACAATGCCGACGAAAGCGGTGAAATCGCCGATATCGATGCTGTAGGCACGGCGGGTCTGCGGATTATCAATGTTGGCCAACCACTCGGTAGCAGCTGGCACCTCAGATAGAGCCAGGTACTGCGCTTCAGTAAGTTTGCCAGGCTCCCTGGTTACCAGAATGTCTTTCATCAGCGCATCCGCCGTCGTCTATTAGGCGTGCTGGTATCTGCAGGATCGACAGGCTTCGCATTCAGTAATCGCTCCCACCGTTGAGTTTCCGCATCCATCTCATCTTCACCGCGGATCTCAGAGGCAATGGAGCCACCAGACTTTGCCAAGACAGATTTTGCCTTCGACCAAAAGCCTAGTGCAGATCCCCAGATATGAACCGGCACGATCGGAACCCGATGCTGTTCATGAAGGACTTTTAAAGTGGCCAGGCCATGACCATTTGCGCGGTGCTGATCGTCCACATCAATCTTGTGAACGTACACGCGGTCGAGGTTCGGGTTCAAACCGTATTCGATGCTACCCACGCGCGTAGCGCCGGCGTAAATGCCAGCGTAAATGGTCGGAGACGGATAGCCAAATTGGAGCGGGTGCGAACTCTCCCGTTCAGTCACCAACTGAACGAGTTGTTCGCACTTGGTCGTTTTTGGGGATTTACGGCGAGTGTGTTCGAAAAAATCACGCAGAGGGTCAAACCAGTCCACAGAATCACTCCCTGTCAAAAATTGGTGATAACGTATTTTATCACCAATTTATGAACGCGGGGGGAGGGAGCCTATGCAGCGCTCAAGCGCGCTTGAAATGCTTCCATTTCTTTCACCGTGCTGATGTCTGGCACAAGCCTTGGACACAGGTTGAGCTGGGCCGAGATGTAAGCCAGGGTCCGAACACGCTCAACCGAAGTGTTCATGGCTTTTGCAACTCGTTTGGCAGCACCAGGTCGGTTCAGGGCGCAATGCGCGGCCTCCAAGATTTCGGCAAGCAGGTCTTCATCGATCTGTCTAAGCATGTCTTTCAAGTCCATAGGATCCATCCTTCAGTGATTGAGCAATGAGTGCAGCGAATGCCCTAGAGGGCGGTGATTTCCGCATTCATAATGCAGGCCAAATCAGCGCCAAGCTGACGTCGAATACGAGCAATCGAGGTGTCACTAGGAGGCGCTTTATAGAAGGAAAATTCTGGTGAGTTCGAATGCTGCAGGACGATCAGATGAGTCTTGCCGAGACGCTTCAATCTCCGCAGCTGGGCAACTTCATCGATCATCTGGGTGATGGCCATGTCGAGCCATTCTGGCGCTTCAGTTGGCTCATCCATAGCGTGCCCTTGGAAGGTCAATTGAAGTTGGTAGCCTTGCGCTTTCAACTGCGCAACCAAGTTCGTTTGCTGAGCAGAGTCGATTTCAACCCGTGTCATGCCGCCATCGCCATTGTTGGATACAAGACCAAGCATTTTTTTGTGGAGATAGACTTTGCAGGACCACGCTAGGCCTCTGGATGTCTCGGATTCCTTGTAGCCCTTGATGTCCAATCCGACACTGCGATAGGCCTTGATGTTTGAGTACGATTCCATAATTGACCTCCGTATTGACGTACACTAATTATACATCGCAATTCCGTATTGTGTGTATTATACGGAATAAATGGGCCAAAAAAATAATGGCCCACTCGTCATAGCACAAACACCAGAGATAGCAACGATAAGGCCAGCAATAGCCCAAATAACAAGATAGACTTTATTGTAGGCTTTTGTTCTATGAATGTTGCTCCTAGTAACCCAGCAGAAATAATGGGGAGAAGCCACCCCACGGGGGCATTGAGGATTATCGTGACGATATTGAAGAGTGGTCCCCTTGCCGAGCCAATTTGAGCCCAATAAGGAACCTGCCCGCTGCCAAGCACAAACCCAACAGTCATGCACAAGCCTGCAAAACAAAGAAGCGCGAATAAAACGAACCCCCAGGCTCTCCATCGAGCGGCATCAGCAACTTTCAGCGCAACAGCTTGACTAGCTTCGCTTACAGCAACGGACAATGTGGAGAGCGCCTTTTTTGTTTCTGCGTCTGCCATCTCGGCAAACAATGACTTATGCTTGTCAACTTGTTTGTCAACCTGCCTGGCAATCAGCTCTGGGTACTTTGCATACATCGTGTCGTAGGACTGCAAGGCCATTAAGATTAGCCAGAGCGAATCATTGTTATGCAGGTTCAATGCATTTTTAACCCTATAGAGATCCTGCACCTCTTTATCAGAGGCTTGCCTGCCCAAGAGTTTCTCAAAAGCTACCTCAATATCATCCATTGATAACCTCCCCCATCACCTTATTCACATCGCGACGCCACCTGGTCAGTTCAGCACGATTTCCAATTGGTAATTCTTTCAAAGCTTTCCCGATCGAAAGTCGTTTGCTGTACAAATCATCACTCACCCGGTCCGCCAGGTCTGGGAGCATCAGTGACTTTCCGCCTGCGCCCTCGATGCTTTCCCTTATATTTGAATTGTTGTAAAGCTCAAACTTGATTTCATCACCGAAGTAAGCATTTCGGATCACATGGGTAGTGGATCCTGGCAGCGCCTCTCGATATTCCTTGAGCAGTTCTAAGCTGTCTCGTTGTCGGTTGATCACCCAGAGAGTGATGAGTTTCCGGTTCAGTTCACCGAGCGTGCTGTTCAACGTTTCTCCGTACGCAGCTACGCCTTTGTTGTTCCGTGCTGCTGTGTTGACTACCACAACGTGATCGCGGAATTCGTCGCAGACGTTGACCAGGTCAATCCAGCCGTTTGCGTCGTCCAGATCTATCAGCCTGCACTCTATTTCGTCTTTATACATCTTCCAAACATCTGGATTGGAGGTATCCGATTCAATCAGCAATACCTTGCTTCCAGCTTGGATCAAAGTGTCAACCAAACCTATCGTAGTGAAGCTTTTGCCTACGCCGCCTTTGCCACCACCGCTGACGTAGATTTGACCTACCTGGGAAGTCGACTTTTCTTTCATAGGTTTGCTCCTCAAATGTCATCCGTATCTGTTTTCGGTTGGAAACCGGGATTCCTTTCGCGTGTTACCCCGGTTGTTACCTGATGCACACCCTGAACCGCCTTAGCGCCGGCCTGAGTGGATGTTTCTTTCCCACCTTGGCGATCCTCGCTGGAAGCCTTAACCCGAGCCTTTGGCGTGCGCCGGGTTTTGCCTCTCACAGAACCCCTCGCCCTAGTGAGATAGCTTTTCAGCGTTGTCTCCGAAATTTGCATTCCACCTGCTGTCAAAATTTCGGAAATCTTTGCCAGGCTGTAGCCGCGTGATTGCAGCTCTTTTATCGATCCTTGCATCATCTCGACTGCTTTCAGCTTTGAGACCGGCTTGTCCGGTTGCTCTACCTCTGGCAGGTTTTCGAGATCGCCCATGAGCTTCTCGATTTGCGAAATGGTGAATCCCATTTTGCCTTCCCCCTAACGTCCTCTATGCCCTGATTCTATGGGCATCCCTTGCGTAGTCAAGTTCCGTACGATAGCCTTGATACGAAATGAGGTCTACAGTTTTGGACAGGGTAGGGTTTGTACTCCCGCCATAAATGGCGTCCGTCCAACCGGCATCGCTGGCAGTCGTTTCACTCCCTTGCGATGCCTACCACCCTGCTCAGGGCTGCGCCCCGAGACCCCTTGGAAAACCTGAGGATCCTGCTTATGAGTACCAGTGAGCAAAGGCGTCGCACCGGTCGGCTACCACCTATCCGGTGCTTCGAGGATGAAGAGGAAATCGTCCGTGACAAGGCGAAGGACTGCGGCCAGAGCGTGGGTCAATTCATGCTCGCAGCTGCGCTGGGGAGACGCACAAGGTCAAAGGTGGAGGGGCATATCCTCAACGAACTGCGGAGGCTCGGAGGCCTCCAGAAACACTTGTTCAATGAAGGCGGTGGGAAGCTTTCAAAAGAGTACGCACAGATCCTGGTGGCGTTGAAGGCTGCTATCGAAAGGATCGGTTCGTAATGCTTGCGAAGGTTCCACCGAAACGGGCCGATGGGAGCTCAAGCTTCTCGGCGTTGGTCGACTACGCGACAGAACGTGACGAAGAAAAGGAGACACAAACGGATGAGCTCAATCCAGGCCACACCCGAAGAGACGACTCAATTCTTGAGTCTGCTCGAGAACATATCGAAAGAGCAGCAGACCGTTTGCGAGAGATTGGACGAATTGATGCTGCAACTCAAAATGCCATCCGAGAACGTGCTCGAAGTATTGGAATTGCTCTTGATTCCAATGGGCGTCGATATCAACAGGATCAACACCCAGTTCCAGTCCGCATTGACGAGCCTGGACCCATCACAGAACGAGGGGTAAACGCTGATGGACATGAAAGCCGTCTTGCCGTTGCTCAGCACCATCTTGCAGCAGCAGCAAACCATCTCCGACAAGCTGTTAGAAATCATCCTGACTTTGCGGCAAGAGCAAGATCCCGTGGAGCCAACCTTGCGTTTCATGCTGCAGCCGCTCAAAGAAGGGATGCAGGAGATGAGCTCAATGCTATCGCCGAGCTCGAATCCGGACTCCTCCTCGGAGCACCAGTAAGGGAAGTTACACGTTCCGGTGTATCCTGCCAGCACAACTGCTTGAGCTTGGCGACAGCCGCGGCAGAAATGAAAGCAGTAGCGGCTCAAAATTCACGTGTTAAGGATCCTGTTTACCATGTCATCTTGAGCTGGCCACAATCAGAGAAACCAACTGATGATCAAGCTTTCGATTGCGCTCTGCATGCGATGGATGCGGTTGGTATGGGGGGGCACCAGTATGTGTTTGCTATCCATCATGACACGGACAATGTTCACTTACACATGACGGTGAATCGGGTTCACCCCGATTCGTATAACGCGGTGTACCCGGATAGAGATTATTTCAAGCTCGATTATGCAATGCGAGAGCTTGAGCTTCGCTATGGTTGGACTCATGACAATGGTCCCTACAGTGTCATAGACAAAAAGGGATCACCTGAAATTGCCTGGTCAGCGCCTAAACCCAAATTCCAAGGTAAACAGCCTACTCGTGCTGCGGATATGGAACGTCATCTTGACCAGGAAAGTCTGCACACTTATTCTCGCGGTGAACCTCGCGATGCAATTGCAACGCTTCTGAAAAAGAAAAGCCTTACCTGGCAGAAACTGCACGCGGAACTGGCGCGATATGGATTGGGGATCAAGCCCAAAGGTCGCGGCATGGGTATTTATTCGCTTGAAGAACAGAGCTTGGTGCTTATCAAAGCAAGCGACATGCACGAGGCCTTGTCTAAGGCTCGTTTGGAAAAGCGTCTTGGTGACTATGAGGAGCGTAGAGTCTCACAAGAGCTAATGGCACTTATGAGTTACGACAAATTCGCAAGTCCACGACGGAATCCCGAAGATCGTCAGCATCGCCGCTCTGAGCGGGCTAATTTGCGCAGGGCACTACGTGCCCGATACGAAGCCTATCGGACAAAATTTGTATATCGCCGAATTGATAAAGAGTGGGTCAAGCAACAATTCAAACGCGTACGCGATGACTCTAGGCAGCAGCGCCTGGATATCAAATTGCGTATCAAAAACCCAAAGGATCGAAAAGCATTTTACAGTATCTTGGCGTTCGAGACACTAAGAGCTAGAGAGGAACTGAAAACTAAGATTTCAAAAATGCGCGCAGATTTAAAGAATGATCCTTCTAATAAAAGGCTCAGTTATCGTGAATGGGTTGAGCAAGAAGCAGCCACCGGTGATCCAGGGGCAATCAGTCAGCTGCGAGGTTTCACATATGCCGAGAAACGCGCAGCGAAGGCTGAAGGAGCTAACGGTTTCGCATTTGCCCGCGATCTCGATCCTAAATACCAGTCGATCGATGGAATGCTCGGTGTAGTTAGGAGAAACGGCACTGTCATTTACCGGCGGGCCGCTGGCGATCCGGGATTTGTAGACCTTGGGGGCCAGTTCAACTTCCCTGGTCAAGCGGTTGACAGTGAGCTGATCACACGCGCCTTACGCGCAATGCCGAACACGGCACCAGCTGGTCCGTTGCGGATCACAGGGAGCGCCGAATTTAAGCGCTCACTGATCGAGGCTTTGGTCGATGAACGGTATAGCGGTGCGCTAGCAGATCCAGAGCTCGAAAAATTGCTGCGTGAGGTCAAGGCCGAGCGGGACGCACAGCAGAGGTCAAGAAGCGGCTTGCGGGGGGGATAGTGTTTGCTTGTGTGCATTCCGTATTATAGTATCTATACGAAATCAACGGAGGGTTTGATAATGGCCAACACACGTTATCCACTGGCACTGGTTGCCCTGGCTCTTGCACTTGGGGGTTGCGCATCGAAGAAACCGGACGAATCGGCCCAGCAGCTGATCGACCAACAGATCCTCGAAGCGTCACAACGCATTGAGATGGCTCAGGCCGACCTATATCAGCAGGGCGCGATCAATAGCCGCGTAGTGATGCGACTACCGTCGACCATCGTGGACGACAAGCAGCGTGTGTCGCTCAAGTGGCAGGGCGATGCAGTAGAACTGTTAGCAGCCTTGGCACGAGATCGTGGGCTTGAGTTCTCGTTCATGGGAGTGCGTATGCCGCTGCCGGTCGACATCGATGTAAACAAGGTGCCCTACGACACCTTGATGCTGATGATTCGCTCCCAGGTTGGCTACCGCGCCAATGTGACCCAGACGCCTGTGAAGTTGGAACTCCATTACAACCGGCCTCAGGCCTGAACTGGAGGTACGCTATGAAGCGGATTTTCGCATTGTTGCCTCTGATGGTATCGCTTGCTGTCCATGCAGGCGAAACCCCCGAGCTTGATGCCAGCGGGCAGACAAGCGCTCCGGTCGTTGAAACGGCACCGCCTGATCTCGATTCGTTGCTGAAACCACAGTCAAAAGCGACCACCAAGGTCACCGATATCCGAAATCAATTGCTGACCGACATGGGTAACACTGTCGGCTTCCGCGGCGGTATGGCAGCTCGAGCTCGTGAGCTGGTTGATGGTCTTAACGCACGATCGCCGTCACTCGATGCGATGTTCAAGTTCGCTCCCATGATCGCTAAGAACGGCACGCTTCCGCCTGTGATCGTCGAAGCACGGGACGTTGCTGCGTTCTCTCAAGACCAGGTTCGAACTGCGAATCGCGTCTACAAAATTGAGCGTGAGGAACGGTTTGTGAGTGTCCCCCCTACCTGGCGTGACTACCTCTATGTTGGCCTGCCTCTGAATGCCAGTGTTGAACTGCCCGACTTCGAAGCACGCCCTCAAGACAGCGACGAAGCTGAAATCTGGGAGGTAGCAGTACGTAAAGGTTGGGACGATGGTTACAAACAAGCGGATGCCATTCTAGAGGCCAATTTCAATCGTTTGACCCGTGATTATCTCGGGATGCACCTCTACTCCTCGCTCCTGCAGAACGACATGATCAGCTCGACCAGCGTGGCTGAAAGCCAGCAGACTGTTACTGGTGATGGTAAGCAAATGATGCTGGGCGACAAATTGCGTCGCGTAACCGGCCGAGCGACATTCGAGACTGATCCTAAAAAATGGCGCCCTACGGTCAAAACGCAGCTCCGGCAGGCCGGTGATGGTGCGACCAAGTGACGAGTCCAATATTCGATCCGTACAATTTTGAGGGGGACTTGTCTCCCGATAATTTCATGCGCTTTCTAAAGCTGTGTGCGGACCGGGGCGTGTCTGACATTCTCGTACAAGGCGGCGACTACATTTGGGTCGAACTGCATGGACGGCAACTGAAAGCGTCAACAACGACAATCAAGCAAGGGCAGCTATCACCGTTGATGGCGTCGGCTTGGTCCGCTGAAATTGAAAGCATGATCAAGCAAGGTGATGAGGGTGTTGACCGTGCCCTGGAGCTAGCTGGTGAAGAGTTTGGGCTTGCTCGGGGTACCACGCTACGCTTTCGAACCAACTTCGTTCAAGCGCGCATTGCCGGTATTGATGAGGCGTATTCGATCACCATGCGGGTGATTCCGTCGGATCTGCCGGATATCGATCAAATGGGCATCGAGCCCGACTTGATCCAAGGCTGCTACGCAGAAATGGGCCTGGTACTGGTTTGCGGACCCACCGGGTCTGGTAAAACAACATTCCTCGCTGGCCTGTACAAAAAGGCTGGGGCAGAAATGCCTGACCGGAAAGTGATTACCTATGAGGACCCGATCGAGTACGTCCTTGGTGGTCCGCACTGGTTGGGACCGCAACCGTCACAATCGCAACTGCGTAGAGACATTGGCGATTTCCCGAAAGCACTTCGGAATGCCATGCGCCGTAAACCCAGTATCATCGGTATCGGTGAAGCTCGTGACCGCGAGACGATCGAGGCAATGACTGAGGCTGGGCTGACTGGTCACTTATGCTTTGCCACCATGCACACGGAGTCTGTGGCCGAGACGATCAACCGTGCAATTCAAACCTATCCACCTGACCAGCAAGCCGGTATGGCTTCACGCTTGGCTGGTGCCTTACGTGTCATCCTGGTTCAACGCCTGCTCAAGACCACAGATGGTAAGCGAGCAGCGATCCGTGAATACCTGGTGTTTGATCGTGAAGTGCGCAATGAACTACAGTCCCTTCCTTACACGGACTGGGGCCGTTTCATTCGAGGTTTACTTGAGAAGGCCGAGGCCACACTGGATGACAAAGCTTGGCGATTGTTCCAGGCGGATCGCATTGATGCCGGCGAGTTCATCAGCCTGGCCGGCGCTAAAGAGTTCAAGAAACGCTGCGAGTTGGAGGGTCTAGACCATGGCATCTAGCTGGAGAGGCGCATCAATCTCCCCCAAGGCCTTCGGCATCCCCTGCGGTGCTTATCTGCCGTTGATGGCCTGTTTGTATGTGGGGCATAAACTGTGGGTATGGATCGCCGCTGTGATGATCATCGTCTGCTTCGGGGTCATGGCTCACATTGGGTGGACGCTTAATGTTTGCTGGAACAAGTTCCTGGGCTTCATGCGCGGAGGTCGGATCGTTTCACGGCCGTGGTGGTACAGGAACCGATTCAGAGATTAGAAAAAAACCGCCTTGAGAGGCGGTTTTTTAATGTCGGTGGTTCAGCGTGCTCGAGGACCTCGGTCCCTGCTGGCTTGTGCAGCCAATGGTGCAGCGTCGGTATTGGCTGGCCCTGGCGGTTCTAACGTGATCCGGATCCCAGGGTTGAGGCGGCAAGTCGCCTCCTTGATTGCCGACCAGTGTTTATGGGGGAGCACTCCTACCGTCAATGGCTTCTCACTGAAGGCCACTTTGGCAGGGTAGGCAATTACCTTCATATGTTCCCAATCTGGAGCGGCGGTCAGCGTGCTCAACAATTCGGGTCGTTGCTGCAGCAATAGATGAGGCTTCGCCAATTCGGTCTTTGTCGGGGTCAAGCCTTCGCTGACCAACCTTTCCCGCAGAAGATCCTGCAGATCATCCATCATGCTCCTAGACATTCTGGCAAACGACACAAAATCGTGATTGGCCAGGTCCTCCGGCTTCATCATGAGTGGATTCTGCTTGTGATCAAGCTCCACCAGGAAATCGATAACGGTAAAATGGAGTCGGTTTTTATCAGCGTACGCCCGAGCCGCCATAAAGCCGTCCTGCTTGCTCTGATACCCGTACAGCGCCGGGAACACGTCCCCAGGTTGCCCGTTGAGTAGCGCGCCGCAGTCCTTCAAGGCGATCGCCCGCGGCGCTGGGCCAGCGTAGAAGTAAACGCTGGAGAGCTCGATAATGTGCGAGTCTGTTTTCTCAGTCGTGCTCACCAATGCCACCCTTTGACCAACCCTGAATCAAGACCCTTTCCACCTTCTGTCGTTCACCTACCTTACTTACGACATCCTGCATCACGCGTTTGCACTGTTTAGGTGTCAAATCCATGCGCTTCAAGGCCTCAACCCATTTCATGACTGGCCGGCCAGGCTTGCCATCATGAAGCATCAAGCGGTAAACCGAGGGTGGCGATCTGCCAATAAGGGTGGCAAATGTATCTCGGTCTTGAGGCGAATCTTGCAGGCCTAAATAGTCGTAAAAATCCTTGATATCCAACGGCGGTTGCACCGGCGAAGACTCAGGATGCGTCCTGTAGAGAAAGAGGAGCATAGCCACAACGGGGTCGTTGATCTGCTCAGCCGACTTATCCGGGCCTGTAAGCTCTTCCCACTTCGCTTTCTGCAGGCCAAAGGCATCTGCAGCAGCTACTTTGGTCAGACCGTTCTCGATCCGCCATCTCTCCAAATCCGTCCCACAAATTGGCTGAATTTCATCAGTTCCAAAGGACATTTGATCCCCTCAAATGTAGCAGACGTAGCCCTCCTGGGCCTTAGGGCGCGGAGCTTCCCATTCCGCTGAATTTTGAATAATATACACAATACGAAATTTCAGCAGTCACGGTCCAGCCCAGAGCGACGCGCTTAACCCAACTTTACCCAGCCCCTCTGCGGGGGCTCAGGGCAACGGACTACCCCACCATCCGGAAGGAGGCAGGATTGCCATGAGCGAAGTAAGCGAAGCCTTGATGCAAGAGTTCCGCCAAGCTGTCTACGAGCGATTGAATTCGCCGCAGGCAACAGAGGCCTCTCCCCGTGAAGCGATCGAACGTCGTGCTAAGGCGTACCAAGCCTGGCTAAATAGCCAACCTTCCGAAGAAGAGGCTGCGGCCGTCCCTACTGCGTTGGTCCGGCATTGGGTTGCTGCAGACCTGTCGTCATGGCGCTCAATTGACGCCAAGGATACAGCTGAAGCAGCAACTACCGTTTATCAGAATATTTTCGCATACGATACATATGCGGAATTGCTAAAGGAACTAGACGAGGCCTTTCACAGCGAAATTATTTCGCGTTTGGGGGGGCATGAAGCATTCGGTAACGGTTTTGGCCGTGGAAACCCTGATTTAGATCAAGAAACTGTTGATCAGGATCCAAAAATCCAGATTAGCGAGCTCTTGAAGGAAATCACCTACAAGGAGCGGCGCGATGGCAGCGTCCTCTATTCCCTGCATGACAGACCTATTTTCATCGACCATGGGCAGCAAATCCTCATGGTGGCTGAAGCTAAAGACGATGAGATGGCCATTCTCGCCGGCCTCTACATGGCGAAACAGAAGTTCGGTGGGTCTATCGAGCTAACTGGCAGTGAAGAGTTTAAGCGCCGGGCGATTGCGGTTCTGATCAAGCATGAGGTTCCGGTCGAGCTCAACAACCCCTCACAAGAAGCTATTCGCCGCGAACTGCTCGGCTTGCCTCCCATCGCAGCTGTACCAGACAAAGCCGCCGCGCAATCTGAAACGCCGAAGCCGACTGAGGCATCAACCGCTGAGAAGGTAGCCACCTCCAGCGAAGAAACGGCATCACCTGCAGAACCGGCCGCAAATGATCCTACCCCTGTGAATGCCCGCGAGGGTGTGATCGTAGATTTCGGCCCAGCGCCGTATCTTTTCGATAAGAAGCAGAGCAAAAGCTTCTACGTGAAGTTGCGCAACAGCGACGGAGATGAGCGTGTTACCTGGGGTGTAGATCTGGCCCGAGTGTTCCGCGAGAACGAAATCGCAGCAGGCGATACCGTCACGTTGAATAACTTGGGTCGTAAGCAGGTGACGGTAGAGGTGCCAGTGCGCGGCAGCGATGGCCGTGTCGAGCGTTACGAAGAAAAAACGGTTCATCGTAATGAGTGGGAAGCCGTTCTGATTGCCAAAGCTGAACGTGAGCAAGCCCCCCCAGTCGAACCGTTGGCAGCTGAGTCCCTCACAGTTGCAGGACGCGATGCGAGATTCGTTGAATCTATCGGTCTGCCTACCGGTGATATCAATGACTACCCTGATTTGCTGCCGTATCGGGCCGAGGATCACGCTATGGCGGTCATGTGGGAGCATGACAGCTCTCCGGAAGGCCTGCGGACAATTGAAAGCTGCATGGTCGAGGCAAAGTATCGCGCCGCGTTCCAAGCCAAGCTGGACAGTGAGCTCGGCAAGCTCAATACGCATTTCCGCGGGCAGATGGAAGCATCAGAGGGTTACGCCATAGCTAGAGAGCTGCTGGCAGATGCTGATAAGCAGTACGGGCCACTGCCCGAGCCTGGCAGCAATGAGTTTGACCGGATGTACCAGTTAGAGAATTGCTGGGATCCAGATGAAGTCATCGAAGCTATTGAACAGATAGATGCTGCTTATCTGGCCTCACTGAAAAATCATCAAGGCACAGATCTCCCCCCTCGCTCCTCGACGGATTCGATTCCGACAGAAGTTTTGGAGTCATTCACGCTGGATAGCTACAGCCAGTATCCATATGACCAAGATACGACGCCTTCGGCCAGGTGGGAATTGCTGAGCAGCGAGGCTGCTAAGCACGGCTACACCGCGAAAATTGGCCTAGTGAACGAATCGGAAAGGGTCGATGGTGTCACGTACTCCATTGCCTATTTTGACCGTGAAGGGCAACCGACCGGTATCCACACTGAATTGTGCGGGACGGGCAAGCCCGAGAGCGCTCCTGCAACCTTCCTCAATGGTCAGCGCATCCCCCAGCCAATGATCAACGATCCAGGCGCGGATATCGCCGTGCTTGCTGGTGCTATCTCCGAGTACGAGAAGTCCAGAACTCTGGACCGTACAGGAGAAGCTCCACAGGCTGCTGATGAAGTAGAGCTGAGGGATTTAGCTACAGCTGCGGTCGAGCACCGACATTTCCAGGCAACTGAGGGAGTGCCATTTGGTGACTCCGATCTGCAACAGGCTGAGAACCTTGTTCCGGTAAACGCCGCCGCCTGGTGGCGAGATCAGTCTGAGGCCATCAATACCTGGAGCAAATCGCTGGAAGAGCTTGAGCACGACCTGGCCGCACTTGGGCCGGAGCCTGCGACCGACCAGTACTACTGGTTCGACAAAACAGGCCGTCCTGTACCAGCACCAGTGAACGAGTACGACTGGATCATGGCGAAAGCCTTTATCAAGGATGAGCATACCCCCGAAACCCAGATTGAAGGCTTTGGCGCTGGCCTTCAAGGCAGGTCGAGCAACTCCGGTGTACCCGGGGACATTTCCAGCGCTTCAACCAGTGACTCAACCACTTCTCAGGAGGTTGGTATGGCAAACGCTGACAGCAATGCGGGACAGAAACTCATCCTTCGCGGTGTGACCAAGCTGGATAACGACCAGTACGACACCACGGTGCTCCTGTACCAGGGCAGCGGGGATTACCTACAGGGATACGTGAAGGTCAACGGTGAGAAGCACCAGGTTCTCGCGTTCATCAATGAGCGTAACCCCGACCCAGGTACCGGTGAGATCAAGCCCAACTTCATCACGCTGTCCCAGCCGAACAACGATGGAAGCGACCAGAAGTGGACGCAGATCGGCTTCGGGAATGCAGTAAATCGCCGCGGTGACGGGAAAGCCGTTTACTTCGATGAGGTGCTTTTCAACGTTGATAACCAGATCATCAAGGCAAAGGTTACCAAGCACGTTGATGAGGAAATGCACCGCAAGCTGGGCTTCCTTGAGCAACGTAAAGAGCGTGAGAAATCAGTCGCTTCCCCAAAGCCCGAGGCTCTGACGGAGCCCGTCAAGCAACAGCCCAGCCCGGCGCAACCCACTGTTAAATCCCGGGCTCGAGCTTGATGCTCCTGGCCGTTGAATGTTCTTGGAGGACTGGTATGAAGACACTGACCCGCGCGTTACTCGTTGTGCTGCTCATGAGCTCGGCTGTGACAGCCCATGCTGCCACCTGCCGTAGCGGAGAAGCCGCGGTGCGTGGTGGTGAAGCCGGCCTGGCTCGAGATCAGGACGCGGCCGACACCAACCAAACGGCTGCTCAGACATCGTCAGATATTTTGGGCAAATGTGTAGGGGGGATCACCGGCATATTCAGCACCACCTCGTTCCCTGATCTGTCCGCCATCTGGCAAATGATCAAGGACAAGGTTTGCTCGATCGCCAGCTCGTCAGTAAACGGCGTGATTTCAGAAGTGAATGGACAGATCAACGGCGTCATGAGCGAGGTTAACGGGGCCGTGACTGATGCAGTCAACCAAACCGGCGTCAACGATACCGGTCTTGGCACCGTGGTGGGTAGCGGTGATACGCACATCAGCAACCCCGTTGAGGTCGGACACACCAGTGACGCGGCTGATTCATCGACAAATTGGAATGAAGTCTGGAAGTAAAAAAACCATGGAGCCCGCGGATTCGCGGGCTTTTGGTTTTTCGGAGTGAAGAGTTACGGCCGGCGCGGCGGCGCTTAAGGAGGATCGGCCATGAGCGAAGTTTTTGTCAGCACGGTTCATCCGGCTATTGGAAGGTTGTACTGGGTATTCACATCCAATGCTGATTGCAATTACCCCGATCATTACAGCTTGACCGACTGGAGTGAGCTAGCGACTCGGTTTCCAAAAGGATGGCGAGATCATGACTACTACCACTGGCTGCACCGTTCACATATCTCGAAGGTTTTCGAACCGGATGACCCCTACAGCGACTATGTCGAGTACGAGGACGAAGAAGCTGGGTGCCTGGAGCAGCGGCTTTCGGGATTGCTTGCTCGCCTGCAGACCAAAAGCGGGCAGACAGTTGAGGAATTCAGGCACTGGATGTTTAGTGCAGTTTGGGTAGACGTCCCTGCCCTACGCATTGTTGACAGCTGAGTGGCGGGCGTAAATGAATCAGTATGAAAATGGGCGCCATGCAGACTGTGTGAAAACCTAGCAATCTGTCTGGCCCTTTAAGAGAATGCTCCGTATCGAAAGATACGGAGCATTTTTCGTTATGGGCTACATACAAGGAGAGTCCCGCAGCCAGACCAGCCTGTTCCCGGTCTCGTTGGAGGAATTGATCCCTGAAGATCACCTCGTACGGGTCATCGACCTGTATGTTGCCAAGCTGGATCTGGGTCAGCTCGGTTTTGAGAAAACTCAGCCCAAGGCCACCGGGCGCCCCGCCTACGATCCCGCCGATCAGCTCAGACTCTACCTTTATGGCTATTTCCAGCGCATTCGTTCGTCCCGTCGCCTGGAAGCTGAATGCCAGCGCAACATCGAAGTGATGTGGCTGATCAACCGGCTTAAACCCGACTTCAAGACCATCGCCGACTTCCGCAAGAACAACAAAGCTGCGTTCGTTACGACGTGCCGGGCTTTTGTGCAGTTCTGCCGAACTGCCGGTTTGATTGCCGGTGACCTGGTTGCCATTGACGGGAGCAAGTTTCAGGCAGTCGCTTCCGCGCGACGCCATCTGAACTTGAATCAGCTCAAGCGTCAGGACGAGAAGCTGGATAAGCGCATCGCCCAATATCTGGCTGACCTGGATGCCGCTGATAAGACTGAGGGCGAGCAGGTGGTAGATCGCACTGCGATCAAGGCAGCCTTGGCGGAGCTTGAGGCCAAGCAGCAAGACAATCGCAGTTGCCAGGCCTTGATGCAATCGATGGGACTGGAGCAATTCAACACGCACGAAAGCGATGCCCGAATGATGCGCACGCCAAAGGGGGCTCGTGTTGCCTATAACGTGCAGACTGCTGTCGACGCAGAACACTGTCTGATCTTGCATCACGAGGTGACGCAGGATGGTGATGACCGTAAGCAACTTGAACCCATGGCGAAAGCTGCCAAGGCTGAGTTGGGGCAAGAATCGCTGACCGTGACAGCCGATATGGGTTACTCAAATGGCCAGCAGTTCCAGGCTTGCGAAGAAGCCGCCATTACCGCGTATGTGCCGCCAAACCGAACCTCGAACCCAGGTGGAGAGACATTATTCGAGCGCAAGGACTTTACCTACGACGCTGAACAGGATCGCTATCAGTGCCCGGCAGGTCAGTGGCTAACGCTGAAGCAGCGTTACAAGGGCGATCGGATCTACCAGGCGGCAATCAGCGACTGCGCTGGGTGTGCGCTGAAAGCCCAATGTACGACGGCCAAGCGTCGCTATGTCTCGCGTCACGCTCAAGAGGAAGCCTTTGAGCGCATGGCGCAGCGAATGCAGCTGCATCCAGAGATGATGGAGCGGCGTAGATCCATCGTGGAACACCCGTTTGGCAATCTCAAACAATGGCTATTTGGGAACGGGCGCTTCCTGCTGAGACAACTCGAAGGGACAAGAGCTGAAATGGCTCTGGCCGTGACCGCTTACAACCTCAAGCGAGCGATCGCCGTCCTGGGTGCCAAGCAAATGATGCAACTGATGGGCTGAAAAGCCTTTTTCAGCACAAAAACAAACGCCCCGAACAAGTCGGGGCGTTTGGTCTAGGGCCTGCCAGTGTGTTTTCACACAGTCTGCATGGGCGCCCATTTTATTACGCTCGCATTTTACTCCGTCCAGGCGCTGCGGAACCTTGTAGGAGGACCGATTTTGGCTCCCACTTCGACTGGTAGGAGTCGTCAGCTTGCATCAGCTTCAGCTCCCGAAGCACATCCCGAGCGTCCTCGCGCAGGTAGTCAAGCCGAGTCTGCTGCTGGAACGGCTTCGCCTTCTCCTGGATCGCTTTGTTGAGCTCTGAAAGCTCGCGCCCCCGTGTCGACTCGGCCTCATCCCTCCAGCCTTCCAAGCGTTCCAGGAAGTTGTCCATCCGGCTGATGAACCCGCTGATGCTGAATTTATCGTCGACGCGATACACCAGGTTGTCCGGCTCGTATGAGTCCCGACCGGTGACGGTGAAGTGGATTTTCTGCCGCTCGCATGACACTTGAATTTCGAAACCTCGATAGCTTCCTACGGGCACAAGCTCTGCGCGCTGGAACGTGTCTTCAGACCGACGCTCGACGGCCCGCTTCATGGCGCCGGCGAATACTGCGGCCAGTCTTTCCTTGTCCGCGTCTTTGTAGGGTCTGCCATTCGCCGAGAACTCGAATTCAGGTTTGGTGCCGGCATCGCGCCGCTGGATCTCACTTGACCAGCGGGCGATTGCCCGATCGGCACGTGAGTCGGCGTCACGCAGCCACGCAATGCGGCTGTCGAGCGAGTGCTGGCCACGTTTGAAGTTGGAAAACAATGCTTCCACCTTCTTGAGGTCTGCAGCGATTTGCACCTGCTGGAAGATCAGAGGATTACCGGTGGCCGCGGCTTTCATCTCGGCGGCGTTGGCTGCCTCGCTGGCCACATCCTCGATCACACGCTGGAGGCTGTCCCCCTTGCGGAATTGTTCGATGCCAGCTGCTTTGAATTCGATGGTCTGCCACATGCGGCTATCGTAGGTCTGTTTCGTTGCGTAGCGCAGAATCTCGATCTCGAATCCGTCAGGGTCCATCTCATAGAAGAGGTTACCTTGCCGCTCGATGCGACCATCGCGTTGCTCCAGGTCGCTTGGGCGCCATGGTGCATCCAGGTGATGGAGAGCGACCAGGCGGCGTTGGACATTCATGCCGGCACCCATCTTTGCTGTTGACCCCAGAATGATCCTGACCTCGCCGGCATTCATCTCCGCAAAGAGCTTGGCTTTCTGCAGATCTGTGTTGGCCTCATGGATGTAGCGAATCTGGTTCGCCGGGATCCCGCGAGCGAGGAGCTTTGATCGAATGTCGTCGTATACGCTGAACGAGCTGGCACCTGCCAGAATATCGTCCATAGAGATCGAGGCTTCTCCTTCTTCTTCGTCTTCTGAGCTCACAGCAGCCTGTTCTGGACGTTTTGGACCTTTTGGCGTGGATAGGTCACAGAAAATCAGTTGCGTGCCTTTACGGTCGTCCCAGTCCTGCCAAATGCGGAATGCTTGATCGACACACGCATTCACTTTGCTACCTGCGAAATCCCCAGCGCCGGGATCGATGAGTCGGAAATCCAACCCCGCTTTGCGCGCGTCGTTGGTGATCTTCAACGGATTGTCGAGGCGTGGGTCCTTCGGCAAATGCTCCATGCGATGGATGATCGATCCATCGTTCCAAGTCTTGAACGTCGATCCATCCGCTTTAAGCAGCGGTTTACCCTCTGCGTCGATCGCCTCTTGCTGAATGCCCATGTACCAAGCTTGAGCCTCCGATCGATCCACAATCACGTTCTGCGGGCGACCGCCTTTCAGCTTCGGTACTGGGAATCGGGTACCGCGGGCCTCGGCCTGGTCCTGTAGATCCTTGCGTGTGATTACATCAGCGAAGGTTCGATACATCGCCGTCAGCTCGGGAACGTTCTGGAACTTTGCAAAACGCGAGTTGAGCTTGTAGTTGACGCCGGTAGCGTCAAGCTCCCAGCCGGTTACAACCTGGCCGAATGTCGAAGCCCAGGCATCAAAATGAATGATGCCCCGGGCCTTCATTTCATCGTACTGGAGGTATCGTTGTACGGTGTAGAGCTCAGCGATCGTGTTGCTCAATGGGGTACCCGTGGCGAGAAACACGCCTCGGCCGTCGTTCCGTTGCTGCAGGTAGCGACACTTAACGAAAAGATCGAATGCTTTTTCCGATCCTGCCAGATTACCCAGCCCCGATACCCTGCTGAGCGAGGTCGTGATGAACAGGTTTTTGAATTCCTGCGCCTCATCTACAACCAAGGCGTCAACACCCAGATCGGCAAAGCTGACGGCCTGGTCTTTAGAACCGGTGTCGGCTTTCTTTTCCAGTCGCTCGGTCATCCGCTCTTTCGCCTTTTCCATCTCCTTGATGGTCACGCGATCGCCCTGGCTGCTCTTGAGGTCCAAAATGGCGTCAGTGAGATCCTGGATTTGCTCCTGCAGCAGCTCCTCGAGCGTCTCCGGGGGCATGCCGATTTTTTTGAACGAGCTGTGAGCCACAACCACAGCATCCCAATCCCCGGTAGCGATTCGGGCAAAGAGTCGCTCCCGGTTTTCTTTCTTGAAATCCGTCTTCTCAGCAACCAGCACGTTGGCGTTAGGGTAGAGGTCGTAGAAGGCATCCTTCCACTGCAGTAGAAGATGATTCGGTACCAACACCATTGGCTTTCGGAAAAGCCCCATCCGCTTGCTCTCCATCACGGTTCCGACACACACCAGCGTCTTACCGGCGCCGACTACGTGATCGAACAGTGCTGTGCCGTCTTGAATTCCGCGCCAAATTGCGTCCTTCTGGTGCGGACGTAGCGTTATGTCCAGCGAGGTGCCGGGCAGCTGCAGGTGTGAGCCGTCGTAGCGGCTGGGAATATTGGTGTTGAACCGATCGTTGTAGAGTCGCGAGAGGGATTCACGACGATCCTGATCCTCCCAGATCCAGTCGGTGAACGCAGCGCGGATCTCGTCCGCTTTTTGGTTGGCTGCAGCGGTCTGAGTTTCATCAACCTGCATGATCGGATGGCCATGATCGTCCTTTCCGACCTCCACTTTCACTTGGATCGGGCGGTTCGTTAAAACCGCCTCTACCAGCTTGTTTGCGGGGTACGCTTCGGTGCCCCAGGTGACGCGCATGGTGGTGTTATCCCCCTCGGAGATGTTCACCATCCACTTGCCCAAGGCCTCCTGGTAGTCGATGCGCCGGCGTACATCCCCCATCAGGTGTACGACGAAATCATCGATTGTCTTCGCCGGTACCCAGGTCGAACCCAGCTGCACGGAAATGTCGATCGGCTCGATGTCTGCTGGCTGTATCGGACGCAGCGCCTCGACGTTCTCCAAGAACTTTGGATCGTGTTCCGCGGCTCGAAGCGCTCCTCTGAGTTTCGCTTTCACGTTCCCGGTCAGGTACTGATCGGCTGTTTCCCAGCGATCCTTGCCCGGATTGAAGTAGACAAGTCCCTTCAGGTCGCGAAGGAGTTCAGGCTCACTCAGACCGCACAAGCGGATCATGCGCTCGAGGTCTACACGGCCCACCTGGTTCATGCTGACAACCAGTGCATCCTTAGCGGATTCGACGTGCCGAATTTCTTCGCGTGGGCTCATCACGCGGCGCGAGAAGATTGCGGCTTTATCCGCTGTGGGATTGCGCGCCGGCACACCGTGCTTGCGTGCCATGTCAGCCGATACGCCGCGATCGTAGTTGCTCTCAAGCGCATTGAGCAGAGGGTATTCAGGATCCTCCCCCATCGCCAGGCGGTTGGCTTGGCTACTCAGGTGGCCAAATCGACGGACGTACTTGTCGTACAGGCCATTCAAACGGCCGCGCAAGGTTTCCAGATCTTGAGGGTCAACGGACTGCTCAGCATTCATCAACGCGCGCAGAGCGTCACGTACCTCAATCATGCCGCGAATGCGTTGGCCTGCCCGCTCGGTTTTCGGGGTAATCAACTGGTAGTCGTGGGCTGCAAGCTGATCTGGCAAGCGACGGGCCAATTGGTCGTCAGCGGTCACAAAGTAGGAACCCACTTTGGTATTCGCTGGCAGGTCGACCTCGGGTTTACCTGCTTGGCCATCAGTTTCATGATCAAAAGGCTCGCCTGTGAAGGTGCTGATAACACCTGCAGGCAACGCTTGAAGTCGGGCGGTGATCGCCGCGCTCAGGTCCTGGCCTGGCTCCGCAATCAAATCAGCGGCATCGCGGCGCATCTTCCCTGTGAGGGCCATCCGGCCGGCCATCTGCTCGGGATTGTCGATGAAATACTGGTTGATCGTGATTGGCTCACCCGATTCGCGATCTCGTATTTCACCGACATCTACCCAACGGCGCTCCGGTTGGTCTCCGGGGAGAGCCTTCTGGAAAAACACGATATCCGTCGTTACTTCGGTAAGGGCATTCTCTTTGAACGCCGTGTTGGGTAGACGAATAGCGCCCAGGAAGTGGGCCGTATCTGCGATATGTTCACGCGCCTTGCTATTGGCGGCATCGAGGAAATACCGACTGACCACGGCTCCCATCACACCACCAGGTTTGAGCGTATTGAGCGATTTAGCCAGGAAGTAGTTGTGGATCGAGAAACCAGCCAATTCGCGGTGATGCGGGTCATACAACGATTGCGATCCGAAGGGCGGATTCGCCACGCAGGCATCGAAGTATGCGCTTGGGATAGCCACATCCTGCAGGCCGCGATTGATGAAGGTGGATGATGGATAAAGATGAGCGCCGATCTGCGCTGTCAGAGGGTCAAGCTCGATGGCGGTGATGCGGCTGTTGCTCCGCATTTCTGTCGGCATCAGGCCGATGAAATTGCCAGTGCCGGCAGCTGGTTCCAGAACCTTGCCACCTTTGAACCCTAGTCGCTCCAGTCCCTCGTAAATGCCGTCGATTACGGTGGGGGAGGTGTAGTGCGCGTCCTGGGTGGAGCGCCTGGCCCTCTCGTACTCATCTTGGCTGAGCAGTGAGGCCAGTTCCTGGTACTCGGCACGCCAAGCATCATTTCGATGATCGAAAGCCTGCGGCAGTCCACCCCATCCTACATACCTGACCAGCGTGGATTGCTCGTCTGGGGTGGGGCCACGGCCTTCCTTGTGCAGCACCTGCAGCAGTTGAATGGCAGCGATGTTATCGCGGAATTTCGATTTTGGACCGCCAGAGCCCAGTGAATCAGCACCGGTAATCGCATAGTCTGAGGAGGCTACAGGTCCGTTTTGATCTCCAACATTTGCAAGATCTCGTGCTCGGTCAGACCCTGCTTGCTGTCCGCTGGCAGGCTGTTGATGGCCGTCAACTCCAGGGCTTGCTGCTCCAATAGCCGGCTGAGCAGTTGCAGCTCGCCCTGAAGCTCCATCGCCTTGAGGCGTTCCGGGCTGTTCAGCGCCCAGCGATCCAGAATCTTCCAGCCTTGGAGACTGAAAGACGGCGACTGGCGGATCGATGCGAGTGTCTGTTGGCTCAGGACTCGTGCGGAGATTTCCAGGGGCTGTGTTTGGTTGGTGATCATAATGGCGGTCTCCTTGGTCTTCGTCGGAATCGAGGCCGGCCTGCAGGTCCTCGATGGTATTTACCGTCTCTTGAAAAGCGAAATCGAACGTCATCTGCCCCTGATTCTCTGGGGTCTGCCGCCGTTTTCTAGGCATTGCCGTCGTCTCCTATTTCAGTTCGTATAATAGTCATTATACAAACTACTGAAGGCGCGACAATGTGCGTTTCTAACTCACTGTTTTTAAAAGGTACTGTTAGTAGCCCGGCTTCGGCCTTTTCAGGAAATCTCCCTGGCTAAGATCGGTCGGGTACTTGTGACGGTACTCCGATCGGATGCCATCCAGCTCAGCATGCTCGCTCGGGGCAGCTCGCCGTACAAGCATCTTTCCCTCGATCACTTCCAGGTTGTAACTGAAGCCGCGAATCTCCTCGGGAGTCCATACGCGCTCGCGTTCTTGAGTGAGGCGCAGTCGGCCAGCTGCTGGAGTGCAATCCACCTCAGAGAGGCGACGCGCATACAACTCGGTACCGTTGCGGCTAAACACCTGCAGCGTATCGACTAGGTTATCGGATTCTAGCCGTTCGACGGTTACAGGCAGGCCTGCGTAGGCCTGATCATGCTTATCTCGATTCGACCAGCGACCAAATCCGTTGGCTTCTCGCTGCAGCTCGTAGCGCATATGAATGCTCATGCGGCTGACGAGGGGATCTACTGCCAATACACGGGCTTCGACCCGATAGCCAGCGGTGTGAAGGCGGGAGCACAGCCTGGCGAGACTATCGGGATCCCGCATGGTCCCGTCGATCAAGAGATTCCGCCGATTCTTGATCGCCAAGTTGGTGAGCTTTACCGACCATGCGCCGGCATCCGGATGAGTACGATCGGCGGCCAAGCGATCGTTCTGCCGCATCAGCTGCAGGTATTGCGGATGGTGCTTGCGCAGCTCATCAGCATCAACCTTGATGGTGTTACCACCGAACTCATCCAGTGCTTTGCTGCTGAGTCCGGCCTTCCCTGCACCAGGTTGTCCCCCGAGAAGAACGGCGGTTGGATGGTTGACAGGTTTGGTAGTGGAAAGCGCCAAGAGGGCGATGTCGTCAAAAATGGCATCGTGGTCTTCTGGGGACAGTCGGAATTGCGACTGGTCGTCCTTGGGAAACGTCATTTGCTGTCGGTGTCCTTCCTTGATACCTGCAGCGATTGCCTGAGCTTCAATGCGCAGCTCGCTGATAGTAAGCCTACCGTCTGAAAGTCCGACGGCCTTTAACATGCCTTGTAGGGCATTGCGGGTGCGGTCCCATGCTTTTCCGAGGAATGAACGCTCCTCCTCCGCGACAAATGCGAAGACCTCTTCTGCACGATGGATGCCGGGGAGTTTGGCGTAGTGCTGATCCACGTACGCCCAAATATGGGCTAGTGAAGGTTCGCCGCGCGTTTCAAGAACGCGATCCAGGAATTCCCGCTTTTCTTCGGGATTGAAGGTGTTGAGCCCATAATGCCCGAGGAGCTCGTGGCGCAGCGCTCGTCGGACGGCCCCTTCATCACCCATATTGGAAGCGGCAAGGGTAAAGATGGCTCTTGCTGGGTGGTAGGCTGCGTCAATTCGGTATCCGATTTTTTCTCTTGCGGCGTCGGGTCCATAAATTTCCTCCTGCGTGGCCTTGATAATAGCAGTCACACCTATGTGACCACGATATTCGGCCATGAATCGATCCACTATCGCCTGGGCCTGAGCAACGGTAAGGCCAACGTGACCGGGAGATGCCATGAGGTATCCCCTTCAAACCGAAGCTTTGACAATCGGCCCGTAGCGCTCTATTACGTGCGCTACCGCCACATTGTCGTCAATGCGAAGCCGGGAGCGCTCGATTACGAGCTCAGCTTGCTCGGCCCTCAGCTGATCAATCAGCGCCTGGTTCGGTTCGTCCTTGCTGCGCTCGTTGTGGATGTCGCGAGCTTTGAGTGCGATCATGTTGCCAATGGTTTCCATCGCGGCTCCAAAGGCCGCAAGCTGGTGATCCGTCCATTGTGCCGGCATGGCATTGTCCTTCTTTTTTGGTGTGAAGGCCTTGGTGATCAAGGCGAGGCCAAGTATCAAAAATAATGCAGACTGAAGCCAGTCGGCTGTGGGACTGAGTTCATTCAGTCGAGAGTTGATCGCCATGGCCAGGCCCACTACGACACTCAAAGCACCTACAAATAACCGCATGATTCGATTATTCATCGTTTCCCCTTGCGGCGCTGTCTTTGACCAAGGACAGCTCGAAGCAGTCATTCAACACGGTCATCAGTTGTTCCGCAGTAGGCGCGCTTTGGCAGCGGAACAGCACAATGGCCAACTCTTTAAGGCTATGGGCTCGGTTGATGCTGTTGACCGCCAAGGCACGTAAATCATCGGTGTCATAGACGTTCGCCAATGCCACCCCCTCCGCGCCTGTGATACCTGCCGTGCGATCGATGGAGGTCTCAACCGACGGCGGCAAAGCAGGTTTGTGATCCGCATCCACCAGCATCAGGGAGACGATAAATGGCACCGACATTCCTGCAGGATTTTTGGCGAAGTAGGCCGGGACGACCTTCATTTCAGTCTCGTTAAACATTTGATTTCCTACCGTTTGACGTCGAGCGCCAGGAATGGCCCTTTGAAGCCAACCTGCTCGTCTACTGAACTGAACGCTGCTATCCCTTTGGCTCGTTCTTTGAGCCACCGATCAAACAGCTTGCGAGCTTGCTTGTCATCGATGCGAACCAATTTCCCGTCCTCAGCAAAGAACACTGGCATGCGGAACGTATTGCTGTCGTCTACCGAAATGGCCATCTCATACCATTGATTCTGACCCTCGGTGACTTTAATAAATTGGGTGTGCATCCCCTGGATAACTTCCCTGTGTTCGCCAGGCTCTTTTGATGCCCCTGATTCCTGGTTGCAGCCAGCCAATAGGATCATCAGCAGGATCGGCAATGTGCGGCGAATCATGAACGATCTCCTTCAGCCCACCCTGGCGGGTAGGCTGGATAAGTGATTGAAGCCTCGAGGATTGACGATGTCTCGGGAGCCAAGGCCCATGCGTAATAGCCAGTGCCCTCAAAATAGAGCACGGGTTGTCCCCCGAGCTGGCCTATGACGCTGGCCCCGGCGGCATAGGATTTGGGCAAGTCGCCCAAACCCAACGTTGGCAGGTTGAGTGATGCTTGCAGCACCTCCTCGTGTTTGTAGAGGCTTCGCGCGGCGGCATCTCCCCAAGCGCTATTGTCTCGGGCGATGGTTCTGAACCTCATCCACTCCAGCGCCGGTAGCGCTCGCATGTGCTGCAGCACCAGATCCTGGAAACTCTTTTCGTGGGCCAGCAGCTGCCGGTCATGTTCGTTCAGGAAATCGGTGATCATTCAGCCCACCTTCTTGCCGAAGTCGAATTCGACTTTCCAGCTATCCCGGTTGAGTTTGAGGTAAGCGGTGAATGGGCGCTTTTCACGGTTGAGAAATCCAGAGAGCTTCTCCGTAATCCCGCTCTTGAACAGCGCATCCGCTTCCGAAGCACTCAGCGGCCGACTGGCGATCACTGCACCGACTTTGAACTGGCACGCTTTGCATTCAAAGTGACCTGGTACCGCTGCAATCTCACCTGAGCAGCGTGGGCACTCAAGCTTGTTGGACGACATCGCCGGCGCAGCTGGAGCTGGACGATCCGGGGTGCTGGGTGCTGAGTCGAACACGAACGTCGTTTTTCCTGTGCCGGTGTCCAGCCTCAGCTTCGCGGAAAACTTGGACTGCTTTTGACGACTCACGAAGCCCTTGATGACAGGTGTTTCACCCTTGACCAACAACAGTTCGATCTGGCTTGGAGTGAGAGTCTTTCCTGATACCTCGTGCCAAAGTACGAACTCGCAGCTGGAACATACGGTACGCTTGCCCCGGTTTTGCAATGCGCTCTTGCAGTTAGGACAGGGAACGCCTTCGCCGGCTGCGGGCGGGAGGGGCGTGATGGAGGCGTCCTTGGCAGTGGCAACAACGTCACGAACGAATTCCTCGGCGTAGCGCATGAAGTCGCTCAGGCTCATCGCTCCATCTGCGACTTGATCCAGCGAACGCTTGAAGGCACCTGCTTGTGCGGGGTCTTTAACGCGCATGGGCAGAGCGTCAATCAAGCTCCTGGCTTCAGGGCTGGTCATGAGCTTTTTGCCCTTTCCTCCCGCCGGCACAAACAGGCTACGCCGCTTCATGTCGGCGATGATGCCTGCACGGGTGGCAGTAGTACCTATCCCCTCACCCTCTTTGAGCCGCTTTTTCAACTCCACATCGTCCACGTACCGATGCAGATTTTTCATTGCATCGAGGAGCATGTTGTCGTCGAAGCGCGGTGGCGCAGTAGTTACCTTGCCTGTTGAAGTCACCTCCAACCACTGCAACAGATCGCCGATCTGCACATCAGGAAGTTCACCCTCGGGCCCTTCGTCTTCGGCGGGCGCACCATCCAGCGGTGGTGGCTCCTTGTAAACAGCTTTCCAACCTTGCTCGGTTGGGCAGACACCAGTTGCAGCGAACACCTCACCAACCTGAACGCGAATGCGCAATACCATCGACCGATACCGGTAATCGGCTGCAAACTGGGCAAGATACGCCCGCACCACCATGTCGTACACGTTCCGCTCAGGCTCCGACCAGTCAGCCACATTGACTGGATTTTCCGGGCTTGAAGGGATGATGCCGTGATGCGGGGTGGGTTCACCCGTGGGAGTACGCATTTTCGCATCATTGAAGGCTGCTGATTTGCGGTGTGGGTCCAACTCACGAGCAATGGCCTGCAAATCTGGCCGCAGCTGCAAGATTCCGGCGATCACGCCGGGCGCCTCGGCATGATGGGCTTCAGAAAGGAAGCGCACATCGGTACGAGGATATGTCATGACCTTGTAGGTGTCGTAGAGCTTTTGCGCGGCCTCCATCACCTCGTCACCGGTGTAGCCGAAGCGGCTGAAACCTTCCATTTGCAGTTCATTCATGGACAAGGGAAGTGGGGGCTTTTTCTTCTTGTCGGTGACCGAGTGCTCGATGACTGAGGCGTCCCCGGGGACGCCATCCTGCAGGCGTGCAAGAAGTCGTTTAGCGACGCCTTCGTCGACCAGACGACCGGACTCGTCCAGGCCAGCCTGGTCATCCTGTGGCACCCAGCGGCCGCGGATCGAAATCCCCGCTTCGGCTGTGAAAACGGCAGTAATGTCTTGATAAGGGACTGGTTTGAAAGACTCGATAGCTCGGTCCCGCTCGCGGACGACGTAAAGCAAAGGGCTCTGCACGCTACCAACGGGCAGCAATCCTTGGTGGCCCATGTCGCGCCCTCGAAGGGTCATCGCCCGCGTACCGTTCATGCCCAAAAGCCAGTCATAACGGCTCCGAGCAAGCCCCCACAACCGCCATCCTCTGAACAGCGGATCAGAGTTGTCACGCATATTGGCGAGTGCTTCGCGGACCTTGCTGGGGTTGTAGTCGTTGATCAAAACCCGTTTAACCGGCTTGCGGCAGCGATAGTACTCAAGCGCCTCATCGACAAGGCTTTGTCCCTCGCTGTCTGGATCGCCAAGGTGGTACACAACGTCACACCAGGCCAAAAGCTCTTTCAGCTTGCTGAGCCGGGGCCGTTTGCGAGGATCGGGCAGAATTTTCCATTGTTGTTCTGGTGGGATAATTGGCAGGTCTTCCATCCGCCAAATTTTCCGACCCTTGCCGGTAGTAGGCAGATCGTCGGGCAAATAGTCATCAGGCGTTGCCTGTTGAAAGGCATGTCCATCCAGCCACACGCACCAGTCGTTACCGTGTTTTGTCCAGCCTGCCCCACGGTCAGAAGTGTGTCCATTGAGCACAGGGAATACACCCTGGGATAGCTGGGATTCTTTCTCAGCGATCCAAAGAATTTTTTCCATCAACCCTCCTTACCCTTGTGTCTGGAGCCGTCTGGACCAACCCAGCGACTGGTGTGGTTTGCCTTGCCTTGATTCCGTAGAATAGCTACCATACGGAAAAGCATAAACCATCACGGGTTATTACGGAAGGATTGCCTAATGGTTCCAATTCCCGCTCCACCGCCTGATGTCGCCCAAGACCTGGTACCTGCCTGCATGGTGCAGGCTGCTCGGGATTACAGCTTGCCATTGCGTGGCCTAATCGCTGTATGGCTTACCGAAAGCGGCAGCGGTGAACCATTAAAGAGCGCGAATAAGAACGGCACGATTGATCATGGCCCCTTCCAGATCAACACGGTCTGGGCAAACCGACTGCAAAGCGAGTTCGGCGTCCCGCCCGAACTCATCACCAGCGATTTCTGCTGGGCGGCAAGGGCCGGCGCTTACATCCTGCGCTACGAAATTAATCAGGCCGGTGGGAGTTTTTGGGATGGTGTTGGTCACTACCACTCAAGAACTCCAAAATTCAAATATCCCTATATACAGCGCGTATATAACAACTCATTGAGATTCTAGGAGGGAATATGGCGCGCCAAAGCCAGGTTGAGTCTGATGGTATGGGAGTCGTGTGGTTACTAATAATCGCACTTCCTGTTGTGTTTGGCTGGATGTGCTGGTCTCGCTGGCACGGCACTATAAGTTACTGGGGGTTGAAATGGGCTTGGCACCAGCTTGGTGTCTTTGACTGGTCATTTATGCCCGATCAAATCCGCCTGTGGCGATACGAAGCGGCTCAGCTTGCGATGAATCCCTCGCAAGTAAAGTTTGCCGATCTATTGCGTCTACTCAATATTTCTGGGTACTTCTTCATTTTTATCCCCATCTTATTAGCACTACGAGGATTTCGTGCGGCGCACCGGCATGCTGCTAACAAAACCCGCCGAGTTATCACAGTAGAAACGCTGCCATGGGTGATGTCTAACCATTCGCCCGCCATCATCCCGTCATTGTATTACGGCGATCCGCACACGCTGCTCTTGAATGAAGATCCTGAGGAACATCGCAGCGCGATCCATCCCGAAGAATGGGCTCTGCAGCACGGTCTCATTGTCAATCGACGGCTCGACCGGGAGCGCTGCCGGGAGCTGCTGGAGAAAGACTTGGGTAGCCGGATCAAAAGCCTCAATGAGCTTAGCGCTACCGAGCGAGCCATGTTTGCTGTGTTTGGCGCCAGGCTGTTATCGGATGGGCGCGATATGAAGAAGGCCCAGGAACTGCTGGACGCTCTGAATCGTTCATGCCACCACAACACCTTTGAGGGAAAGAAAGGCTATCCAGATTTGAACTTAGCTGAAGATGCATTCAAGAAGTATGCAGCCCACCCAGAAGCTCAAACCTGGCTTGATAAACACCCTTACCCTAGAACAATGCTTTATGCAATGCACCAACAAGCAAGTAACTTGGGAAAACTGCCATCGTCTCAATTTCGTTGGTTGAAAGGGATGGACCGTTCTTTGTTCTACGCGCTGAACCTAGGAAAGCGTAAAGCTCCGCTTATGGAAGCGGGGGCAGTTTACACGCAGACCCACTGGGAAAGTTATGCCGATGACACTGGTTATAGATTAACCGAGCCATTTATCGAAGATGCAATCGACGGGGTTGAAAAATATCTGGCCAAACTTGGTCTCGTCGATCTGAATACTGGAGATAGCCAATGAAAAACCGAGACAAGATTCGTCAATACGACAACACCCTTCACATTCACTTCGGCTCGACTGGTGAAGAACGGAGTGTATCGTTGTTGCCCTTGGAGCGCGGGCTGTCTCTGAAGCGTGAGGGTAAGCAGATCCTCGTGACCAGCGCATTTGGAGGGAAGCTGGAGCAGGTCGTTCTCGAATTCTTTGGCACCGAACAACTAGCGATTGACGCCTTTGAAGCACTCCAGAGCGCTATCGTTTCGCATGGGGTGCGCCGGCGCTGGACCTCCCGGGCCAAGGGGTTCGTAAAGTGGGCAGTTATCCCCGCTTTCGCAATCATTTTTGCACTCGGCTTGAACATGTTCGCGGCAAAACTGACCGGTCTCCAGGCCCCTACCGAGGCGCAGTATGGTTCTGGCAGCGGTCTCCAGGCACCACAGCCCCCTACCCCGGCCTTTGCTCCACAAAACCCACAGACCTTTCAACAGCCTGCTCCAGACCTCTCTAACATCCCCGGCCTTCCCAAGCCAGCAGACCCTAAAGTTGTCCGCGAGGCGATCAAGGCCGGGGTGGCTACTGGCAAGTATTCAGTGAAGCTATCCGAAGGGGCCAAAGGGACTGTCTACGTCTTCTCTGATCCTTCTTGCCCTCACTGCCAGAAATTCGAACCTGAGCTCGAGCAGCTCGCCGCGGATCATACCGTTGAAATTTTCCCTGTATCGGTGATCGGTGGTGAAGGCTCTGCCAAGCCTATCGCACAGATGCTTTGCGCTCCGATCGAGCAGCGCGCCTCGATGTGGAAAGCCATTGCCAAGGGGCGGCCGATTGATGGGCCTGTATGCGAGGAAGGCCTTACCCATGTTCGGGCCAATGACCAAGTATTCAGAAAGCTGCAGTTCCTGGGCACGCCAACGGTAATCAACCAGCAGGGAGCGCAGACGCCGCTCACCCTTCCCAACCAAGCGGCAGCTATTGCTCAGTGGCTGGAACAGACGCAGGCTCAGTAGGGATCGCTCATGGGGAAGTACGTTAGATACAGTGACGAGTTTCTCGACCGAGTCCGCCAAGCTGCGGATTTGGTGGGGTTGATATCGCGTGACATTACTCTGAAGAAATCGGGCAAAAATTTTAGCGCTTGCTGCCCCTTCCACAAGGAAAAAACGCCGTCGTTTAGTGTTTCCCCAGAGCGTAATTTCTACCGCTGCTATGGGTGTGGCGCGAAGGGTGACGCTATCACATGGATGATGGACCATCACCACCTGCCCTTCCCTGATGCCGTTGCAGCGGTTGCCGAGTTTTCCGGTATCCAACTCCCTGAGCCCAGCCAGAATACTGCTGCTGATCAAGCGCGGAATGCGGAGTTGGCAGCTATGTACCGCGCCCTCAAGGATGCCCAAACCCTCTATGTGGGAGGCATTCAGAGGAATGCAAAGTCATATGGCTACCTGACTCAACAGCGCGGGTTGAGCTCCGACACGATCGGTAAGTACGGTTTGGGCACCGTAGGTACTGGTATTGCAGACCTCTTGCTGAAGCGCCACGACCAACAGATCCTGATTGATTGTGGTCTGGTCTGTGAAGCCGAGGATGGCCGGTTATTTGACAGATTTAGAAGCCGGATAATGATCCCGATTCACGACCAGGGCGGTGCCCTTGTTGGCTTTGCAGGCCGATCTGTTATTGAGAGCCCTGACAGAACGCCAAAATACATTAACTCGCCAGAGACGAAACTTTTTCATAAAGGCGAGGAACTGTATGCCTTCAACGTCGCCCGTCAATTCATCCGTGCAGACAGACATGCAGTGGTGGTCGAGGGCTTTTTCGATGTGTTGAGCCTCCATCAGGCTGGTGAGTCGCGTGCAGTTGCTCCTATGGGCACGTCCCTTACCAACGTGCAAATGCGTAGGCTCTTTCAAAATGCAGATACTGTTACATTCGCCTTCGATGGCGATAAAGCTGGACGAAAAGCGGCTTTAAGATCCTCTGCTGTTGTTTTGGAAGAAATGTGCGATGGAAAAAATGCACAATTCTTGTTCCTTCCTGAAGGTAGCGACCCAGACAGTATCCTGCGAGAAAACGGTCTCGAATATTGGATAGAAATGCTGAACCAAGCGCAACCGCTCAGCCGTTTCCTAACCGATTTTGTAAAGCACCGTCTGGATATCGAGATACCCGAATCCCAGGTTAAAGCTGCGGAGCGCGGTCGGGCTGTTATAGCCCGTATTCGCGATGCGGCTCTGTTTAAAAAAGCGCTTAGCTTGCAATTTGAGCGCGCTATCGGCATTTCCTTGAGCGCGTAGGAGACGATTAATGGCTATCGATTCTCAACACGAGATTCAAGCTGGACGCTTGTCCAGGGACACCCGGTCAGCATGGACCAGATTCATGGTCTCGCTTCATCGGCCAAATAACTTCAAGCTGGCGATGCTCGCGCTTATCGGGTTGATGATCTACCAACCTGCCGCCTGGCCAGTATGGGTTCTGGTCATGTGCATGATGGTAATGTCATTCAACGATCAGCGTTTTAGAATGCCATTACGGATGCCAAAAGACATCGGCGGTAAAGATCGAACGGATTATTACGAAGAACTGGTCGAACAAAAAACGTTGTGGGGATTATTTAAAAGCTCACGGACGTTTCGTAAGCTCCTTGCTGCTGGTGGCATCATGTACCTAGGGTATTTGCGTACGCCAAACGCCGAGGGCATTGCTAGGAGTGAAGACGAAGGTCGAGAACTTTGGCTCAACAACTCCGACTGCCGTACACATATGTGGATTCCTGGAACCACAGGCAGTGGAAAAAGTGAAACTCTCATGGCGTTGTTCTTCAACGCACTTTGCTGGGGATCGGGAGCTTGCTACGCAGACGGCAAAGCAGACTCCAACCTAGCATTTTGCCTGTGGTCGCTCGCCAGGCGCCTAGGCCGTGAAGATGATTTCTTGATTCTCAACTATTTGACCGGAGGTATGGACCCATTCGATAGTATGGTGGCACGCGAAAATGGGAAAGAGTGGACTTCGGACTTTAGAGCGCAGTCGAACTCGCTGAATCCCTTTGGTGACGGTGCTGCCGACTTTTTGCTGCAGCTTTTGGCGTCGCTGCTGCCAGCGGCCAGTGGCGATGGTGCTAAGTGGCAGGAAAAAGCGATCAACATGGTCGACGCAGTGATCAGGACGCTTTGCTACAAGCGCGCCAGGGGCGAGATTGAAATTTCCGTTGCCACCTTCCGCCATTATCTCGCGCTAAAGAATCTGGTCGAGCTATACAAAGAAGGCCAGCAGGGCTTGATTCCCGAGACTGCTTACCTGCCTATCAAAGCATATTTTGAGACCGGCCTTCCGGGTTTCAACCCGGACTTGGTGGATGATCCCTCTAAATGGGACGCTGAAGTATTTAACCAGCATGGCTATTTGACAGGTCAATTCTCTCGCATCTTCTCGATGATGATGGATACCTATTCGCACGTGTTCAGCGATAAGTATCCGGAGATCGACATGATGGATGTGTTGCTTAACGATAGGCTGCTTGTGGTGATGATCCCGAGCCTGGAGAAATCAGCCTCCGAAGCGGCATCGCTGGGCAAGCTCTACATCTCGTCCATTCGCTTGATGATGGCCCAAAATCTCGGCTACAAACTGGAGGGGACGAAAGAGCAGGTGCTCGACACAAAAGCGACCAATGCGCCCAACCCCTACCTCATCATCAGTGATGAGCTGGCGTACTACTTTGCTGCAGGGATCGCTGTCATGTTCGCACAGGCTCGTAGTCTGGGCTTCATGATGGTTGCGGCAGTTCAAGACATGCAGGGTCTGAAACGTGGCGAGGCAGCTGACGAAGCTGCGTCGATGCTGGCCAATACCAAAGTTAAGTGGGTGCTCGCACTTGAAGACCCTGAGGACACCTACGACTTCATCCGCAAGGCTGGCGGTGAAGGGTATTACAGTGTCCTAGGCGGGTACGACGAAAGCTCCGGTACCATGCAATCCTCCTTCCGCGCTCAAGCGGGAGCCAACATTGAGAAACGTAACAAGATCGAGCTGCCTGATTTGAAAAAGCTCCAAGCCGGCGAAGGCATGGTCATCTTCAAAGATAGCGTTGTTCCGAGCTCCAGCTTCTACATCCCGGATGAGCACAAAAAAACTAGCAAACTGTCGGCCCGTATTAACCGTTTCCTTCAAATTGAGCGACCAGAATATTCAAGGCTACCGCATAGCGCCGAAAGGATCAGCACAACCGATCACCATTCAGTCGATTATGTTACTGCCCAATTGCGCAGAGTTGAATCCGCCTACTATCCGAAGCTGGATGATCCCATTCTCGATGAAATTGTGGCGACAGCAGCTCACATGGACAGTATTACCCGGTTTGAAGTGACCCCAGAACAACGCGGCATTGTGTTGTTCCATGCTGCCCGCAAAGCTGTACATGCCGCAGAGGCGAACGGTCTTTCCGGCTATTACCACCGGGTGCGTGACGAAGACGAATTCGAGGAGTTGCTGGGTGATGAAGGGGATGACCTAGAGATACCTGAAGAAGCCTTCGACGATTAAGGAGTTTTTATGTCTACAGCTATCAGATTGGGGAGCGACTACTGGAAACTCAAAAAAGATAATGTTGAGTTACCTGTGGTTTGGTCAGAGGACAGAGTTTCTAATCACCATGTTGGTGTGGCCGGGACTTCAGGTGCTGGTAAAACTCATTGGATTCGAGAGTTTGTGACCAACATGAATGAAGAGGTCGAAATCGACATTTTCGACTATCACGGTGACATCGAGATCCCTGGCGCAGAGACCGTCATGTTTAGTGAGTCATCACGCTACGGGTTCAACCCGCTCATCCTAAACACTGATCCGCATTATGGCGGTGTTCGCCGTGCAGTGAATGACGTCATCGAGTCGATCAATTCGACCTCAAGAAAGCTAGGGGGTAATCAGGAAGGTGTGCTTCGGCATTTGCTAACAGATGCGTACACCGCCCGCGGCATACTGCCTGGTGATCCTCGAACCTGGGTACGGCGTGAAGCGACCGAAGAAGAAATTCGCCACATAATACAAACTAAGCAGTGGAATGAGCTCCGTGGTGTTTACCCAACGCTACCTGATGTGATCCGGCTTGCGAAGCGTAAGCTCCGTTCACTTTGGATGGGTGTGGACGACAGTGGCGATGGAAAAAAAGCCTTGAGCTGTTTTGAGGAATATTGCCGGTGCATGTCGGCGGTGAACAAACGGCGTACTGAACTCGCAAAGGCAAATGCGCGAGGCGACGATTCCGAGATGGAGGCACAGCAGAAACGGCTCAATACGGCGAAAGACAAGGCAGCCGAGGCGCATATGACCTTCCTTAATAATATTGAAACTGGTCATGAGTTTGAGGATGTCATCAAGTATCACAGTAAAGATGTTGTGTTGAGTGTGATCACTCGACTTGAGAATCTTCACGCTACTGGCGTTTTCAACCCCAACCCTCCTCCGTTTGGTAATGCAAGGGTACGTCGCTATAATTTAAAACCTTTGGCTCAGTCAGAGGACGAACTAAAAATGTTTGTGCGCTTCCGCCTCCGTTCAATCATCCGCGAGATGATGCAAAGAGGTGAGTCTGGTGGAAAGCTGCGGCGCCTTGTTGTGTTGGATGAATCCAAGAAATTTAACGATGAGGACGTTAGCAATCCTATTAACATCATCGTCACTGAAATGCGTAAGTTTGGGTTGTCTATTCTTTTGGCTGGACAGTCCCCAGCACATTTTAGCTCTGACTTCATCAAGAACGCTGGCACCTTGCTGCTTCTGAACCTGGCCACTGCAGACTGGGATGAGGCTGCCCGCAAGCTTAAGATCGATGTGAAAGACCTAAAGTATTTACGCCCCCAGACCAGCGGTGCAGTCCGTATGCTGGAGAAGGGACAAATCGCGCAGTTCAAGCAAATCCATTTCTGAACTGCTTTCCCGGCTTGAGCGCTACGCCTGACCATAGGAGAACGTGACCATGGATAAGACCGCTCCGATAGTGTTGTACGTCTACCGATGCGAGGGTTGTGGGCATGCCGGCCAGTTGCAACTTCCGGAATCTGCGCCCGAGGTGACAACGGCTTGTGAGTCGTGCGGTTCCGAGGTCCAGGCCGAGTGGGATGGAGGTGTTGAGCTGGCTTCCAACGAACACGAATGATGGATAACCCTCTGAAGAATTTGTCCGCTCAGACCAGCTCGTTGTCGCTTTCCAGGCTGATGGCGTCGGCCGGTTTGTCGTCGCGTAACCCGACGAACACGGCGTGCCGAACCTTTCCGGCCGGGGTAATCTCCGCGAACTTCACTTCACACACCTGCTGCGGGGTTAGCCACACAACCCCTGCGCGCTCCAAACGGGGCGGGTCGATCAGATCGGGGCGATCCTTGGCAAGCGGCGCGAGTGCTTCCAGCAAAGCCTGCAGGGTACGCTCGCTGAACCCGGAACCAACCCTTCCTGCGTAGACCAGCTGGCCTTCGTCGTTATGCAGGCCCAGCAGTAGCGAGCCAATCCCGCCTGCAGCCCGGCTGTAGCCGGCTATGACGAATTCCTGCCGATTGCCACACTTGAGCTTTACCCAGGCACCGTCCCGCGCGCTGCTGTATCGGCTACCGTCTCGCTTCCCGACGATGCCCTCCAGGTTCATCCTGCAGGCATTGGCAAGCAATTGCATCGGGTCAGCATCCAAGGTTGCGGAGAACCGCACTCGCTCCATCGGACAATGTTCGAGAAGTGCCTCGAGGACGTGTCGCCTTAGCTCGACGGCTTCACCCCGAAGATCCGCACCATTGAGGTACAGCAAGTCAAAGGCTATATAGACCAGGTCATCAGTGGCCTTCGAGGCGAACGCTGACTGCAGGGCTTGGAAGGCAGGTCGACCGTCGTCTTCCTGAATCACGACCTCACCATCGAGCCAGGCCGAATGCACGGCCAGGCGTTTAAGGTCTTTGGCAAGCCGCGGCATACGATCGGTCCAGTCAAAACCGTTCTTGGTGAAAAGCTGCACCTGGTCACCATCGATCCGGACCAAAAGACGATACCCGTCGTACTTTAGCTCGTACCTCCATTCACCTTGCGGAGGTCGAGTCGTCAAAGTCACCAGTTGTGGAGCGATCCAACCCGGATTCGGTACCTTGGGTGGTTGCACGATCCGCGACCTCGCTATCTGAGCTTTCCCTTCAGAGTGGAGTGCTGGATTGTCAGAAAGATCACCTCGTCCGCTCAAAGTGTGCATGAATTCTCGGTAAGGGGGCTGTTACCATGTTCCTTTTGCCGCGTAACTGAGTTGAGTTTTCACCGGAGCGCCGGCGGCATTAAGCAAGTGTTGGAGCACTGAATGGAATCAAGCCTACCGAGGATCGTAAATCCGGCAGCGATCGGTAAACCACGGGACTATGACCACCTACTGGGCACCATGAAGGATCTCCACCTGTCCCTCCAGGTGGGTACTTCGAGGCACGCCATCAAACGCCGTAGAGAAGCGTACGGACTGCCGCCCTACACCGTAGCGCAAGCTATCGCTCCTCATACGCACTTGCTGGGAGTCATCTCGGATCGTTCTGTTGCAGCTCGATGCGGCGTCTCGGCCCACATGGTGAAAGCCTACAGGGAGTCCCAAAAAATTCTGCCTGTGTTTAGGCCCAAACCGCGGCAGCAAAGCCTACCTCTTGGACACCCTCTGAGAGCCTACAAGCCCCTTTTCGGCTTCGTGAGTGATCAAGAGATAGCTCGGGTGTCCGACGTACCGCTCGATGCCGTACAGCAAACGAGAGAGTCGCTCGGGTTCGAGCCAGTCGCTCCTCTACTCCAGCCCGTTGAAATAGCCCCTCTGCAGGACTTCCATGGTCCTTTGCTGGGTTACGAATCCCTATTGCACAGCATGTCGATCGCCAAGATCAGCCGCATCGTAGGGGTTCCTTACAGCATCATCGAAAAGCGCCGGGATTTTCTGGGCGTGAAGCCCTACGTGCGCGTATCAAAAGCTGCGAGATACAACCATCTCCTAGGTGTTATCCCCCATTCGTTGTTGGCCAAACTCGCTGGCATCTCGGCCTCCCGAGTTCAAGACCTCAGCCGCGCGAAGAAGCTGGCGACCTGACTTCGCGCCGGCGTAGCAGCCCGGTTTGCTAGAACCTCCCATGGTAAGCTGGTGTCCTGCTTGCCCCCCCAACTGGCCCAGCCGCTCCGCATCTCCGAGACTGGGTCGATGCTTCATTTATGGTTATCTGAGGCCCCAGTATGGCTACCAAATCGAACCCGCTCTACGGACGTATTACCTCTGCGCAGGTCCTCGAAGTGCTCAAATACAGCAGCGGTAGTGACCTCAAAACCCAGCAGGCCCAGCTCACTGCTACCTGCAATCAGCTGGAGCAGCTCAGTACCCCCAGTATCGGCCTTAGCGAGCTCCTGGATATGGACGACCGCGACCTGCTAAAGCGGGCTGCAGTTCTCCTACGCGACCTCAACCGTCACGTTGAGCGTGCAAAAGAGGTACGGGTTGAACTCGAAAAACGAGAAGACAAGGCGCGGAAAGCCTATTTGGTAGCAATCAGCGGGCTGATCGCGAAGCGCTTCCCATCAGTCACCGATGAGACTCCCGGGCGGGCTGAGCAATTGCTGGAGATCATGGAGCTTCATCTGGCCTTATTCGACTGCAATTACCTGGAAGACTATTACGAGGGGGGGCTTTCCTCGCAATTCGGACGGGATTTTGACCGTTTTGAGAGTGGCGAGGAGACACTTACTCAGGCGGTAAACGGCGCTGCGCAGAACTTGCGGTACGACCTTGGGCAACGGTTGGGCTATTCGAGCAAGCAACCCGATCCAGCAAAGGCACTGCAGGCTGTGATCGAGGAGGCCGATCGGCTACGCCCTGCAGCCAAGGCAAAGAATCAGGGGTTGTTTCAACGTATCGAGCGCGTATTGGCAAGAGAGCAAACAATCCGCATCACTGCCGATCAACACCAGCCATAACCGGCTTGCTCACTGATCGAATTCAGCCCGCGCTGGGCGGGCTGATGGTTCACATGCTGTCGATGAATGCCGCCACACGTTCCACTGTCGGTTTGCTCAGTCGGTGGTAGTTCACGAAGTGGAAGAACCCGTCTTCCACATCGAGCTGGGCGAGCTCATCAGCGTTGAACGACCAGCGCTGGCCACCGTGCTCAAATTCCTGCCAGTCATCTTGGGTAGCTGTTTCGGTTAATCGGGTACTCACGTTCCTTGCCCTCCTCCATGCTTAAGACTTGCAGCTGGTGTGTGCGATCAGCCAGCCATGTGGAACCGCTGTTTCTGCAGGGGCCGGCACCATTTGAAACGTACAGGTATGACCCCCAGGCGCCGATGCAACGACTGTCGCGGTCAGCGCTGTTTGCTGCAGTACATCGACTTCCACGACCTCCTCGGCAACGTCATAGAACTGTGCGGTAAGGTTTGCTGCGATAGGCGCCGGTCCGCTCTCCTCTGCTGCAGCGCTGACTGTTGCTAGTAGCAACAGCACCAATCCTCCCCCTACCGAGATTGCTTGTTTCATTCCCTTCTCCTTCCGTGATCGGTGATGCCAATTGGTTCTAGAGATTTCTCTCTTTTGGCTGACAAGTCGTGCAACAAGATCTATTATAAGTACGTACGTACGTACCTGCAACATTCAACGGGGCGGCTACCCCTCTCTAGGAGCAAGCGATGGAACTCAAAATCTCATGCGGCAATGTTTCCCAAGCACTGGCTGAGTTGAAGCCTGGTGAATCTCTGGTCGTGCCGTGCAATGGCAAAACCACCCAATCAACTCAGTCGAGCATCGGGTCGATGATAGCCCGCCGTCAGCTGGCCAGCGCGATGTACAGCCAGAGCAAAGCCTTGATCGTACGGGACGAGCTGTCCCTTCCCATTCCGGTGATCATCGTTACCCGGCGTGCGGCAGAAATTGCCGGCGCAGCGTGAGGAGAAATACATGAATACTCATCGTTGCGTTTTATTGCAGGGCGTTCAGGACATCAAGAATGCCTATGCGCATCTGCTTCAGGCCCGCTCTGACCAGGCTTGCCAATCAAGCGCGTTGATCATGGTCGACGGAGTGGTCTGTACAGTCCCGCTGGGTCAAGGTCACATTGACATCGACCGAGCAGAACCGGTGCAAGCAAAGGGCAAAACCATCTGCCACAGCGCGGCCTGCCCTTTCATCATCCTTTAAGGGGAAGGCGCTCCTTTGGGCGCCTTGTACCTCGCCATTGGGTGTCTATTCAGTACGACCATCCCTGTCGGATGAACGTTAAACTCCAGGTAGCTCGACTCGTAATCAGCCTTTGTAGCTCCGTCGAATACCGAGTCAGCCAACCACGCGGCCATAGCGGCTTGAATGGCGTGACGCCCCATGGCCTGCTCATCATTTGCTTCCATTGCTTTGACCAGTTCACTGGCCCAGAACGGAACTGCACTCTGCGCAAAAGACTTCCCTTTTTCCCGAATCATTTCCCGTTTCGACTCTGCAACAGCAACCAACCCGTTCAGATCAATTTCGGTCTGGAAGAGAGCGGTTTCTTGTTGTTCGGTGTTGAAAAACTTGAATTGTAGAATCACATGCTTGCTCCAAATGAACGAGAGGGCCGTAGCCCTCTCTGGATGGTTATGCTGGCCGTGGAGCCTTGGGCTTCGGCGCTGGTGGGGCTTCCTTCCAGTGAATGCCATGCTCGGCCTGGCGCTGTCTGATCAGCTCAGAATGCCTCATCACCCCCACTGTCTTGTCGATGCTCTTCCCAGCCTCCTCAAAGCTATGGAACACCCCATGAGGCTTGCGCTCACCATCCACTGGTTTGCCGGGGATGCCAGTGCTGTAAGGAATATGTGTGGAGGTCCGCACCTGGAACACTTCGAATTTGTCTCCCGGGCCTTCGGTATTGTGGAAGACGTCGAGGCGTTTCCCGTGGACAAGCCGGCCAGGCTCCCCGCGATCGTTGAGTTTTGAAGGCTCGGACGTATGATCGAATTCACGTGACTTGAAAATAGTGGTACCAGCGATGACGCGTTCCCGCAGACGTTCGTCGCCTTCTGCAGGCGCTGCGGGCAACTTTTCAACGTTGAACACCCGATTCAGGCCTTGATCACGAAAGGGAGCTTCGGATTCATGCCCTTGGTGCTGAGCCAGCTTGGCCACCAACTGACGCGCTATGTGCTGGTTTTCAATGTCCTTGGGCTGCGCCTCGATCGCGGCGATGACCTCCTTGTATTCACTGCCCGTCAGGCGATGCCGTTTTTGCTCAGCAATGTCCTGCAGGACGCCTTGCCATTCTTGAATCGAGCTCGCACTCATCGAAGTCTCCTTGCCTTGTAAAATCCCGGTCGAGGGCGACGTAGAGTGCGGCGGCACCCGGCATCCCTTTCGGTTTTGAATTTCTTCATCGCTTGGGCGATTGGCCTGGTCGAACGAAAACGATCCATCGTCGTAGCGTTCGAGGTAGCCCCATGTGCAGTCTTTGTCACTTTGCCCAGGTTTGGGCGGTTGAGCCCACCACGGCTCGCGAGTCACTAAATGCTTCATAGGCCACCTCCTTCGCTTTGGATCGTCACATGGTGAAGTTCGCCATAACCTGATTAGTTTGTTGGTCTACCAGGTCGATCGAGCCGCGCACGATCTGACCGACTGCGGTGTTGCCATCAGCTTCCGGAATGTACAGGTACAAGGTGCCTCGAAGGTCAAGGCGGCCTGTTGCCCGGGCTTCTTCGATGATCCGAGCCTGGGCAGAGTCATTGACTTGCAGACTGCATGGGAACGCCGATGGCTTAACCTGCAGGTTCATTCCTTGAGCATTGCGAACAGGATTCGCCCAGCAGTACTGCCCGTAGCTGGTGAGGGGGAACGAATGCGTATTGAAATCGTATGGTCCGACAGAAACGTTCTGCATGCTCAACACGCTCGATACCCCAAACCCGGAGATCGGCAGCGAGTAGTAATCATTGGCAGCATAGGATTTCAGCGAGGCCTCGAATGCCGGCCACTGGGCTGACTCGATGTCCTTGCGCTTGAAGGCGTCGCTGGTGGCCAGGTAGTCCGCGGATAGGTAGCCCATCTTGTCCTCCGTCGTGGCCCCAGGCGCCTTAGCAAGCACCAGGTACGTGAGTGGCTTGCCGTTGTTACTCGCCAAGTCCTGGTACTGGTTCAGCGGTACAGAAGTGTCGATCACTTGTGCAGGCTTTTCCGGTGTCGCGGGCGGCGTCTGTGCGCTCTGGTTCTGCTTAGGTGTGGATACTGGTGCCGGTGCTTCCTTGTCATTGCATCCAGTCAGGAGCCCCATCACAACACATGCTGCAGCAGTCATTTTCAGGTTCATAAAGCATCAATTCCGTTGAATTTTGTGGTCAGCCGAACAAAGAGTGCATATCCGACTTCCAGGCACCGAACTGGTTCGCCTTGATGCGTACCCCGATTTCATGCAGGTTCGGAACACGAGTGACTAACTTAAACAGCAAGAGCGGGCTTTTATCGGGTACCAGCTCCCAGCTGGACACCTGATCAAAGTCAATCAAGGTCGCGCTGTTCAAGTTGACGTCTACGTACAAGGCCTTCTTTGCTGCGGCATCAAAACCGACGTAGCGGTTGAACATCACCGAGACGGCTTCATGGCTCGGGTTGAAGCCCGTCAGCTTGACCTTCTCGACCATGCGATCGAGGCGCGATTTGAAATAACGTGGAGCCACCGAGAACAGCAGGTAACCGAGCCCGAAATAGACCAGCGCGATGGCCATGATCCCTAGCGATACCTCTGTGTCCCTGGAAAAGTGAGCACAGGCGATCAGGAATACTGCAATCACTGGCAACAGACCGAGCCAATAAAAAGGACGAAGGACCCACCAGATAATGTTCATATCGATCCCCTCAAAAGTCCGTATGAGATACACAATACGGAATTAGGTTAGGTTCATTCTACCATGACCCATTGACAGGTCAATGCTCAATTGATAAGGGGCCCGAAGGCCCCCGATTTGATCATCCCTTGATTCCATCTCCTCCCTTAGTGCGTCTGTTGTCGCCCCCAGCTCCCCCTTTGGGCGCCAAGTGCTCGAGGCGGCTACCGAAGATGTTCATCGCGTTGCGCATCCGCTCATTGTCCTCACGGCCCACCGATGCTGCGGCGTGACCACCGACCCAGTTAATGACCTGGTCGGGAACGATCAGGATCAGGTTGAAGCAGCTGTGGACCAAGGTCAAACACATGCTGCAGTAGATCGCCAAGTAGAAGATGATCGAGAACAATCCCGTCACAGAGTCGAACTGGGCGTTGGCCAGGGCGATCCCGAAGCACTGGTTGAGCAACGTGCCTCCTGCGATCAGCGCGGCCCCGCCCAAGAAGAACCCGACGACCATCAGTGCAGGGCGGATCATCACGTTCAGCAGGAAAATATAGCCATGGGAGGTTTTGTGGCCCATACCCTCCCCTTCGCTACCCAAATGCGTAAAGGCCCACAGTGGCGCCGCAATGATTGCTTCGCCAACCACTACCAGCCAGTTGACCGCGGCCCCGAACCAAATGATGAATGGAACCATGGGGAGATATGTCGAGAGCGTACCGCCCAGGATGAACATCGCCAGGACGAGGCCAATGATGAATGGTGATACACCTTCAAGCACACCGCTCAAGGCATCACCAACCGATGTCACGGCGTTTGCCACCTTGGCAAATACACCGGCGACACTCCAGCCATCCTTCACCTTCTCAATGGCCTTCGCGGTCACATAGGCGCCCATGGCCGTCTCTGCCGCAACCATCGTGTAGTCGCCCAGGTTCTTCATCTTGATCAGGGGGTTGAGCTGACCCAGACCTTCGCCGCCGGCATTCACGTCGATCAGGTAGTTCACGATTCGCTGGCCAGGCGCAGCGAACATACTTCCGATGATGTTGCCCGCATCCGCGCCTACTACGCCTTTGGAGTAGTCGCCGGTAGCACTGGTGCCTGCTGTAGGGGTGTAGGAGGTTGTTTCCTGCTGGGCTTTATAGGCCGCGTAGGCTTCGTCGTACACGGAAACGACTGAGGGATCACCGCTGGTCGACATGCCGAACACGGTTGCTTTCGCGGCCATGGCGTCAGATAGCTTGGTATTCGCTTGAGCGAAAGTCTGATACCAAGCACCCAATACCCACCATCCCGACTTGCCGATGTTTGAGCTGAGTTCCTGCGCAAGTCGCTTGATGTCCCCTTGCTTGGTACCGGCGACCTTGTTCACCGAATTTTCGTAGGTCTGGGCTGCGATCTGGATGGCGTACTCACTGTCCGGAAGGGCCGTTTTCGACCCACTGGCACGTTGTACAGAGGCATTCACAAACGACTGGGCCGACTGGCTCAGGGACGCCTGCATGGCCTTCAGTGCATCCAGGTGCGCCTGCCTGATATCGGCGACATCGATCGTGCCGCTGATAATGTTCGTGGAGGCCGCCTGTGCTGTGAGGTCGCCACTGATGTCCGCTCCACCACAGACGAAGCTGTTGTTTTTGAGGATGAACCCTTTGTTAGTAGCGGTCTGTTGGATGTAGCCGCCCGGGATGACCAGGCCACCGCTCGCTTGGGCTTGAGCGATGCCGGCGTTGATGCCGTGCAAGCAGAGGTTGGCTTCATACACACTGTGCGCCAGAGCGGCAGTAGAGGGCATGACTGGCTGCACGACCATCGATTGGCCATCTTCAAAACTGGAGATCGCAGCATCGACGCCGAGGTTGGCCACACCAACCCCCATTACTGACGCCGACCACAGCATCAACAGCTGCGAGAGCGACCAACCGTTGGCAGTAGGGACCAGCGACACGACACCCCACACAAGTCGCACAGGTCCCCACGACGAGGACTGCTGACGGTCGAAGATCGAGCCATCGTGGGCAGTGCGCGTCAGCTTGCGGAATACGATATAGCAGGCCCACATCGCACCCACGACAAGCAATGCGCTGTTAAATACCTGGAAGATATTCGCGAGGATGGTGTCGCCACTTCCGCCGGCCGAGGCCAACGGGTTGTTCACGACCTGGCCATAGATGGAGACAAGCGCTTCACGCGATTTATCGCCGCTGCGCTTGGCCGCTTCCGAGATTTCGCCCAGCGTGGTGCTGTCAGCCCAAGCCAAGGTGCTGCAGAGCATGGCAGCAATCACGACAAATGCTTTGTGTTGAATTCTCATGGTCGGCCTCCTTTCCCGTGGCCGTATTCAGGATCGAGCAGCTGCCGGAACCAGTTCCGGTTCTCCCGAATGAAGTCCTTCAAGCCACCTTTTTCCTCCTTTGAAAGGCGCTGCGTCTTGAGCTGCCATAGCCGCAGTTGGGCGCTCAGAGCCATAGCGAAGAGTAGAGGCATTGCCGTGGCGATCGAGAGCAAGCCCTGGACCACCCCTTTCGACGAGTCGAAATGGACTCCAAGCAAAATGCCGAGCACTGCGAAGAGTCCCATGACCAAGGCTGCGAGCTGGCAGGCGCGCTTGCGAGACAGAAAGTAGCGATAGAGCTCAGGAATGGACATGGCTCCAGGCTTGCGATTTTTCATCGCCTCGCTGAATGACAGCTGCTCACTATCTGCCTTCTCACGACGGTCGCGCAGTGTCTCCTTTGCTTCGGCCGACAATTGCCGAATGACCTCTAAATGCTCCTTGGACCTGGAGACTTCGTTTTTAGCCAGTCGATAAGTCTGACGCATGGCCCAGAACGGAATCACTAGGTGGAGCCCGATGGACAGCCCCCGACGGACCTTGGAAGACTGCAGCTTTTCCTCACTCATCAGTTGGCCCCCCCCATGCGACCGTTAACTGCACGGTATTTTTCACCCAAGACAGGCTCAAATTCCTGCCGTGCAGAGCTGGCCAGGTTCAGACCGTTGATGATGTTCCCGCGGGTCACATCGTTGCGCAGTTCGAGGAGCAACCAGTTGGTCTGCGTTTGGACGCGGATCTGCTCACGCACCAGGTTATCGCCTGTCATGTTCTGCAGATCAGCCTGGTACTCTGTGTTCGCGTATCGACGCCCCACCTCGAAATACTCGAATTCGCGGGCCGACATGGTTCCCGTGCGCTTAGCTTCTGCCGAGGCAATCTTTTGGTAGTAAGACTCAGCCGATTTTGAGGACCGTGCCTCTTTAAGCAGATCTTTAGTTGAGTCCAGTGGTTGGCTTGCGGCGATCATTTGATCTTGAGGATCCGTCGCAGCGGAGATGATCGAGTTGTACTGATTCATCAGGCCGATGTACTGGACACCAGCGTCAGACTCGGCCTGCCCCTTCTTGAGCTGCGGAGCCACTGAACGCCGCGCGGAGTTCTGCGTGTACATCCTGGCTGCGTCGGTTTGCGCCTGAGTAAAGGTGAGGTCCTGGTCCTTGCCATCCTTGCCGGCGCCGATAGTCAACGAGTCGAGGCGTTTGTCGGCCCCGGGCATGGTCGTCGAAACGGCTGGGCAAGCTGTTGCTCCACCATATGCTGCGTAATCATCGGTATCGCAGTAGTCAGCATGGATGCTTGCCGAGCGCATGGCATCGATCGAAGGCGGCTGGGCTGGAGCAGTAAGAGCCTGGTTGATTTTGGTGCTGGCAGCTTTCCCCCCTCCACCTGTGCGGATAGAGGCTTTTACTGCTGCAACCCCCGCCCTGACTTCATTGAAACCGCCAGAACCGGATTCGCTGCAGATCGAGTTGGGCACGTAGTAGTTCTGGCGGGCATTCTCGTAGCGACGGCTACGCTCCTGATTCGCGTCGAACTCCCGTTGAACCCGAGCAGCAGTTTCAATGGTATTGGCGACCTTGCTTGCGCCTTGGGTAGTCGCGGTACCCACCTGGTAAAGCAGCTGGCTAACCGACAGATTCATGGCGCTCACTGAGGCTGTAGTAGCGGCGATCGCCCCGGTCAACGTGACAGTTGAGGTTCCGATCGCGCCTACGACGCAGCCGTCGCAAAGCGCGTAGGCGGGAGTTGAAGCTGCGGAGCCGATCAAGAGAGCTACGGCCAGAGGAGTAATGCGGAATATGGTCTTCATGCGTGTTCTCCTCGGGGGTTTTGTTCGGCGTAATACGCGGTAACCAGATCCTCTGCCAGTTGCTTCACAACACTCAGCTTGGCATTGGATGTGGACGCGTATTCGAGTGCTTCGATGTGAGACTTGGCGGTGCCAAGAGGGAAGCGTTTGGCCAGAACCTGGCGAGCAGCCATAGGACCGATCCGCTTGTACAACTCGGTTCGCAGCGCCGTATCCTGTTGGGTGGTGGACATTGCCCAGAGCTCAAGCGGACCAGTTGTGTTGGTCAAAATCTGGGTGATCGTGCCTTGGTTCGTCTTGAACAGGGCGAGCATATTCGCGCCATTGCGCCCTGGACCCGTGCACTGCAGGTGCAGTTGCTGGATCGTTTCGTGAGATACCTTGAAGGTTTCGCGCAGCACGTTTTCATCATCCACGTTGCCGCCTCGCAACACGTAGACCGATGTGGCCGCGTTGAGCAGAGCAAGTGGGAAGTCGCGTAGATACTGGGAAATCACCATGATTCGGATACCCCATTTCCTGCCTTCGCGACCGTCCTTCACCAGCGTTTGCACTGGTGTATCCATGCCCTCGGTGTTGTGCCATTCGTCATAAGCAATGGTTTTCTGCTGCGAAGCCACATCCTCAGCACGTTTCAGGTGGTAATCGAGGTAAAGCGGCGGAGCTACGAGACGGATGTCTTCTTCGCGCAAGAAGTAGTTCTTAGCCCCCAGGTGGCGGGCAAACATGTACATGCAGGACGTTTTGATCGAGCCCTCAGGTGTTTTCGATCCAATTACGTCATTGAGGTCCACCGAAATGACTCGTGTCGTCGAGTCGACTTCAAATCGGGTACGACCGGAAAAAACGGCGTAGGTCGTCGATGCCAATGTGAAGCAACGGCCCATGTATTTCAGCAGCGGTTCGCCTGCGGCGGTTTTGATTTCACCGAAGGTTTGACGCACGCCTTCGTTGTTCAACATGGCAGTGAAGTCGGGCAGGACAGGGGAAGCCTGGCGGTGAGCATAGGTCGCTTCACGCACATAGCCTGCGGCGAACAGCATGTCAGTCACTTCGTACCAGGTTGCAGCGCTCCACCACTTTTCATCATGCTCAGCGCTGATCCCCGACTCGGCTAGTACCTTATCGACCGCAGGCACTACATCCGGCTCATACTGATTCGCTCCCCGCCCCGCTTTGTCGTCATATACAAGGGTCATCAGCATTTCGTTGACCGCGGCACAGTCGGATGGCGTGCGGGCTTTTGCCCCGCCTTGGCCATCAGTGGCGACGCTGGCACAGAGCAAGTTCAAGAAGTCGACGCAATATTCGCGCTCGCGGCGAGTGGGCTGACGCGCCCCCAGCTGGGGGTCAAATGGATTCGACGCGAAATCGCGGCTGTTCTGCAGTCTGAGATACGCAGCTTCAGCCTTACGATGATCTGGCAGCGAATCCTGGATCATCTGGATCAAGCCTGAGGACGATGGACCAACATCCACAATCGTCAGCAAGGGGAGCTGGGTAGCACCCGGACGATGAAGAGTCGCGTTGTGCATGCAGTTAGCTGCAACTGACTTACCTGAGCCCGGGATGCCTGAGACAAGCTCGATCCAGGTATCCTGAATCGAGCTGCCGAGGCCAATGGGGTAAATCTTCCCGTCTGGTGTTCGCGTGATCCACGAGCCATTGTCGGGCCACGGGGTTGCCGGCCGCTGAAGCGGCAACATGTTCATGGCTTCCTTGAGGGGGGGCAGAAGCCGGTTAGCGGTATTTTTGGTGGTAAAGCCAGGGATTGAAGAAGCAAGTGCGGCCATGGGGTCGCCATGCGTTTTTTGAACTTGGCAGGTACCCCAGGACTGAATGGCTTTTTCCAGTCGAGAAAGTCGTGTCTCGAGGTCCGCTTTTGTGGTACTCCAAGAAGAAGCCATGATCTTCATAGACATCACGGCTTCATCCCTCGCGATGGTCTCCAGACTTTTGAAGGAATCACGAATAGCCCTGTTGTCTGGAAGAACCCCGACGAAACCAACCATCAATCTTCGGGCGCGCATCATCGAAAGACCGCCAGGTGCGATATCGAATCGAATCCTCCACGGGTCCTTCTTGCCAACGGCCGAAAAGAGTTTGGTGAAGTGCACAACGTCTTGTGGGCCAAGCTCCATCGCAAGCGAGCCGTGCCACAGGCTGTCAGTTTTGACGTAATTGCCTACGGGTTCCACATCGTTGCTGCAGATCTGATAGCTAAGCCGCGGCGGCACAAGTTCCGAGAAATCCTTTGCATCGGTAGCCCCGCGAAACATAAAGCGATCACCCACGATCTGAGGGCGGAATTTCTGGGAAGTACCTTCGCGGTTCAACATGATCCTGATGCGCTTAGCCGCCTCGTGGGCGCTTAGAGGCTTCATCATGATGCCTTTCTTACCCTCGACCCCGCACGAGATGAAGTCATCCATGAGTCGCTCAATCATCGTGTCATGCCGATATTTGAGAGCGGCAAGGGCAAATGCAGGGTTCTGCCCGTAAACCAGTCGCGGGAGCTTGTGTTTTGATGCCTTCTTGCTCAGCTCGCCGAGCTCGCGATCCTGTTCCTCGTTACTCAACGAAGTCAGGTGCGTGTACACAACCAACAGGTTTTGTTCCCAAGCACAGTGCGGAGCGTTGCGCTTCACGCGGTCAAGGATGATGTCCTCGCTTTTCAAACCGATGCGCCGTGCAGTGTTCAGTAGCGGTTCGGCCAGACGCATCAATTCATCGGTGGCCCGTTCCGGATCACGCTCGAAGCTGAACGTCAGGCTATGCCCTTTCTCGCGCATATAGCCAGTCATGCGGACACGCAACGACTCCAGCATCTCTGAAAACTCAGCTTCAGAGAGCATCTGGTAGGTACCTTGGAGATCGAATACTGTCAGCAGCGAGTAATCGCTATTGACCAAGGTGTAAGGATCTTTGAGGTCCGGGGATTTCTCGATATCGGCATCGGTCAACCCCACAGCAGTGGCCAGTTCGCAGTAACTGGTCATGTCTTTGTGAATGAAGTGTTTTGCGAGGTACTCCAAGGTACCTTCCAGTGCATCCACGCACTTATCAAGAAGTCCCATGCTGCCTCCTTAGCTCGGCGCGTTCATCACATCGTGATGAATCTGGGCCCACGTTGAGGTGGGGGCTGCACCGTACGCATCCTGTGCCCAGCCCTTTACAACATGGCTGAACTGTGCGGGATTGAAGATGACGCTCAACCCTTGGAAAACGAGGGAGTTAACATCGGCGTCGACCTTGCCCAGGCGTGTCATCGCCTCAGCGAAAATTTTGGGCGAGTGAGTGCCCCAGGCCTTTTCGGTGTATTCCCGATGGGAAGCCATCCAGTTGAGGATTTTTTTCGCGTCCGCCTTTGTTTGTTCGTCCCCGGTTTCCAGGGCGATCATGGTGGCTCGCTGCAGATGATTCGCGTCCTGGGGAGACAAGCCCGGGAGGTACGCGATGAAGGCATCACCGTCGTCGATTTCTCCCAGGTGCTGCCACCCATGACACAGCGGATCTACAAGCCGGAGGTTTTCCGGCCGTAGATCCTGATGGTTGTGGTTGATGTTATGAACATGACCGGCACGAGCGTGTATACCGCAGAAATAGCACTGCCCCTGCGCCTGGCGGGTAATGGTCGCCCGCATTTCGGTCGTCAGCTGTGCCGGGTTCGGCTCAATAGCGCCTGGAGTGGCATCGCCCCACACACGCGCTTTTGTGGCCATGGCCATCAACGGCAGAACTGGCTTCTCGAAGTTTTTCCCAAGCCCCGATACCGGTACTGTCTGATCCTGTTTTACGTCGCTCATGCAGTCTCCAAGGCAGCCATGTTTCAGGCTGCCGAGTGGTCGTAGTCAGTTCGGAACCTTGCCAAACTCGCTGCCGCTGATACCAACGGTCTCGCCGGCAGTGGTCATCATGAAGCCAGTGCCACCAAGGGCAGCACCAGAGAGGAATGGCCCCCAAATCTGCTTACCGGTGATGCGCGAGTTTTCATCGTTGGTTTTTTTCCAGGCGTTCAAACCGCCGAAGGACGCCAACGCGAAACCGACGGCCAGGAAAATTGGACCGAGGCTGTCTTTGACGGAGTCGCCCTGTTCACTGCCCTTCTCGGCCATGCCAGCGAGACCATCCGCATAGGCAGCCTTGGTGACGAACAGCGTTGACATGGTGAGGCCTGCGCCCATGAGCATGATTCCCCGCTGCACGGGATCGGCCTTGTATTCCTCAACCTTGGTCAACAGACGGATGTGACCACGGCGAACTGCATCGACAGCGAACTCGAAAGGTTTGAATTTCATGATGACGCTCCTAGTGTTGTTACCAATAGAGTTGGAAGGTGGCCTGAAAGGCCTCGATCACTTTGTCGACATGGGTCAACGCAGCACCGAAAATCATGTGGGTGAGGCCGCGCCAAACTGCGTCGTCCGCTCCCTGCGAGCCCTCTCCTTCAAGGACTGCTTTTTTCATAAGCAACAGGCCCTTGAAGAAGAAACACCCCCCTGCAAAAGCTGCCAGGGTCAGCACAGCGTTTACTGCTTCCTTGAACTTGCCGAAATTCTCGGCGCCGCTGTAGGAGATGGCACCGTAGGTTGTTCCGCCGGTACCGAAGCTGTTCCAAGTTGTGGTGATCATCCCGGACATGTTGAACAGAGCAGCGCCGATCACCAGCACCGCAAACGTGCTTCCGAGGGTAATTGGACGATGGCCAGGCTCGATGGTGGCCAGCTGCATCCGCCGCAGAACGCTACCGGCGTAAACCATCCCAGCGAGTGCGCTCAAGGACCAGAGCAACCCCCAAAGTGCGGCGACCAAAGTGTTGGCCGCCGAGATGATCATGCTCGCCAGATCCATTTTTGGTTCCTCAGCGAATCACGCCACGCGAAGTAGTGACTCGACGGGCCACTGGATCAATACCAATGATCTTCACCCCATCTACGAGATCGCCTACCTGCACAACGAAGGTTTTTTCACCGTGTTCAATCCATGCCTGGTCTGCATAAACGGTGTTCAGGCGATAGCCAGCCACTGCCGAAGGTTGTGTTGCTTGTGGTTGCCGGCGCACTGCCTGTTGCTGCACCACTTTTTTGCCCGCCGCAGGGGCGGCTTCAAGGAGAGAAACCTTGGCTTCCAATTCGTCGATGGTCTTTTGAAGTCCGACGACGATCCCACCCAGGCTCCGGACTTGTTCATTGAGCGCGTTCAGCTGGTCGACAGTGATACCCGCCTGTTCCGGGTCTGCAGCGGGTGCTACTGGCTCTTTTGGTGCAAGCACATCCGATACATTGCTCACAGGTGCCGCTTGTTGAACGGGGGTGGCCTGCTGTGGGTCGCTGGTTTGCGCCTTTGGAAGCATTTTTGGAACTAGTACAAACAGTACTGCCAGCACTACCGCCAACACCAAAAAGTGCCAGGCCTCGATCCGATTGATGACGTTGGCAATACGTTTCTTGCGATCGCCCTGAATCGCGTTAACCGGAGGCGTTTTCTCAGGTTGTTGCGTCTGAGATTTCGACGTCTCAGCTTGTTTACCCGGCTTACCACCGGGGTTGAAAATGTCCAACTCTTCCGCTGCTTGTGTAGTCATCTGAAGTCCCCTGCCCTAACTCAGTAGCGAGTTGGATCGATGATGGTTGGCTGGCCCATGTACTGCTGGCCGTATCCTGGCGAGACACCCTGGTACCCGCCGAACCCGTTTGAGTTGGTGGCACCTGCGGCATTCGGTGAGAGGCGGTACTGCTGCTGAGGTTGGCCACCTGGTTGACCGAGCGTATTCAGCTCAGCTTTCTGATTCGCCATCAGCGCGTCTTTTTCCAGTTGGTCACTGGCCAGCACCGGCCCCACGAACTGAATACCGATCGTGGAGTTGATCGGACGGATTACTTGTTTCTGTGGCATGTTTGCGGCGTCATTGGCCAGCACCTGCCCGGCTTGTTGGCCAATACCGCCCGCAAAGGTGCCCGCGACTGCTTTCCCACTAGGGGTAGTGGGGTACGTCTGGATTACTGCGCCCTCGCTAGTGATGATGTTCTCCGAGGCGGAGCGCTCGTAAAGCTGGCCCGTTTTGCCGATCGCCAGCGCCAGAGCCGGGAGAATGATTCGGCTGAAGTAGCGGTTGTTTACATCACCGGACAGAGCAGTACGCATGCTTTCAGGATCAACAGCTTTGGCTGTGATCTTGTAACTGCGCCCCTTCCATTCCATATAGGTGAAGGTCATGTCGATGGTTTTATTGAGGCGCTTGTAGCCCATCGCGAAGACCCGTGCGCCGGCGAGTCGGCCTCCGGGAACCTCAGCTGTAACCATCGAATTTTCATCAGTGTCGAGCTCTGTTTTAAGCAGGGCAGGGGTCAGGAAAAATCCATCCACGACAACCTGGTCCTGAGCCTTGCCGGAGCGCGAATTCGAGGTTTGCGCAGCGCCTGGACTACCGGCCGTACCGCCTACTCCAGTCAGGGAAGCGGGTTTGATGGATTGCGAGTACGCCTGCTCCTGAGTAGTAGTGCCGGTTCCATGGGTTTTCACCGTCCACCCGCTCATGAACGCGCCGACCTGTTGCGCGACAAGCTTGTCCATTTCTTTATTGCGCTCAACAGGCTGCTGGGGCTGCGGAGGTGCTTGGTAGTAGTAGTTGACCTGGGGTTGTTGCTGCTGGCCCGCACCTGCCTTGTCCGAGGTATCCGCTGGAGATGCTTGCGTAGTGGACATCACGGACATGTATGACTGCCCGTTTGATTCCGCCTGTTTAGCGTTGTTGTGGTTGTACTTCTCCAGGACCTGGCGATAGGCCTCGCTCTCCTGAGTAGCCCCCCCTTTCCCATCAGCGCTTATCGCGCCGAGGTTAGAGCTGGTTTGATGACGGCTGTTGAGCCAGGTGTAGCCTGCATAGCCGAGGGCTGCGACAGCAATTGCTGCCGCGAGGATGGTTACCTTGGTCTGCCTTCCAATGTCAGCTTGAGTGCTCATGCGCTACCTCAGTAAATATCGAGTTGGAGGGTGACTTTCTGACCCATCTGCGAGAGGGTGATGAAGGGAGTCACGGGTAAGCGGTACACGCGCGTACCGTCGCCGGCAGCCAAGGTGTTATCGAATGCGGTTTGGAAATCCTGCCGGGTACGGACGTAAAGATTTCCGTCGTACTGCCAGATCTGGGTATGGGAGGGCACTGCGCCTTGCGCCTTAACCTGCTTGGCTTCTTTTGGCGGAATCCCGTCCAGGAACGCCTGCAGCAGGTTGTCATAAAGCGCGATCTTCCCAGGGCCCATTACTGCAGCCTTGGCCAGTGGGCCTCGGCCTGGAACGCGAAGATCGAGCCGGGCGTCGTACACTCGAGCCCGATCTTTCTTGCCATCCGGCTCACCGCTGACGATCTTGACGATTACGGGCGTTGTAGCGCCTTCCAAGTACAGAGCCAGGCTGCCAGTCTCGTAAGGCGATGGGGTCGATACCACCACTGTGTGAGTGCCCTGTAACCACTCCGCGCTATAAAGATCGGGGTTTGAAACACGGGGCGTAGCTGCCAGTGGCCAGGGCGCTCCCGTTGAGTCCAGAACAATGAGGTTCGATAGTTCGCCTGGAACCACGCGCAGCACTGGCATCGATGCGCCAGGGCTCAGATCAACCGATACGCTCGAAATGCGAGGTATACCCCGCACTGGCTGCCAAGCCTTGGCCTTTCGAGTGTTCTCCAACGCCTGCCGCATTTGTTTGATTTGCTCAGGCGTGAAGGGCTGCGCAACTTCCATTGCTTCGTCGAAGTGGTCATTTTCAGGTGGGTTGAGCGGGGGCAGTGGAGCAGTGCCGTTTTGCTGTTGAGAACCACCAGCGGGTTGCCCGGCGACTGCGTAATTAGCCGGGCCATAGTTGGTCTGCGGGAAGGCATTCTGCATCTGGGGATTCACCCCAGGCTGTGGAGCTCCCGGTGCCGCGGGAAAGCCCGGCTGCCGAGCTGGACCTTCTACTCGAACCCACTGCCCGCCGTTTGGGGCTTGAATGGGCTGCTGTTGACCTTGCATCGGTTGGCCTTGGGGTGGCGCGCCATTGCCTTGTTGCTCCGCCTGAGCTGTTCCGATCGCGAGCGTCAATATTGACGCGACGAAAACTGATTTCATCATCATGGGTTCCTCCTTACCTGGGCGTGGTGACAATGCCGTCCAGCCCTACGCCCACGATGGAATCCAGTGTGGGAATACGTGCGACAGGCACTTTGGCGATGAATCGCTTGGGTTGAAGGTCGGTGGTTTGGCCGACCAGCTTGATCTCGATCGGTACTTCGATATGGCGCACGAGAACACCGTCAACCATCTCGGATTTCACAAGCACACCGGTTTCCGTAGTAACCGTCATATTCATGCGCTTGGTTTTGACGAGGTCCAGGTAGCCGGCAGACTGCAACTGCTCCAAATACTGAGCGAACCCGCGTTTGGTCCAATCGCCACGCACGTCCTCAAGCTGTTGCCTGTAGTCGGTGAAATTGATCGTCATCGAACGGTTCAAGGCTTCGCGGGCAAACTGAATTGCCTCGGCGTCGGTAATGTACGGCTCATTGAGAGGAACCAGCCTGACGATCCGTAGACCATCGGCTGCGAAGTACACGTAATGCGGGTGCATGACAAACCACCCAAACACGCAGTTCAGGCAGATCGAGATCCCCAGCCCCCAAGACAAAACCAGGTTTGATTTCACGATGCTGGACGTATGTTTAGCCAACTGCTTACGGTCTTCGAGATCGCGTGCGATTGGATCGACGGCATCCTTGTTCTGATGCAGTTTTTCAGCGATGGCCATCAGCTCTTGTTCGTATGCTGCATGGCCGAGATCCTGCATTGATCCAGGCTGATCAAGATGCGGCGCTGCAGCGTCCTTGGTGTCGGTCATGTGTGCCCCTCCGTTTTCCGTATTCTAACCATGATGCGGAATCGGTCAACACAAAAAAACCTTTTCGCTGACCCGTGTTAACGGGGGCCGCGTGGATTCTGGGTTTACGGTATATCTACAATACGAAATCGCCAGTAATGGCAATGTGATTTCATGCCGGTTCGTACTTCACCGATATTTTTTGGTACGGGTCGTATTTCACCGATAAAAAGCGCGCTGGATTTGGCCTTCACCCCCCCAAAACAGGGGCTTGAAGGCCATATTCCAGATGATCAAATCACGTCCTCGGGCGACAGCCGCGGTTCGTACATCACCGATGCGAGTCGTATATCGCCGATGCGGTTTTTTTTTACTCGCCTAGGCTCGTATATCGCCGATTTTCTGATTCGTATTTCACCGACAGTCAGGTCGTATATCGCCGATGCGGGGTTTCGTATTTCACCGACGCACGAAGCGTTCGGATCCCCCGATATACAAGGGCAATCGTGGTGAGGAGGTTCGGGATCAATGCGGTTGCCCGCTTACGCAACACAGACGTTACTAATTAGAAAAAAGGTTCTGAAATTTTGAGAGAAGCCAGTAAATACGCGGGTTTCAGCGGGTTGACGGAGCGGAACTGAGCCTCTAGCCTTCGCCAAAACTTGCTCAACGAATGGCTTTTTTTAGGTAGGTATTATCGAAAGATCGAGCGATTAAAAGAGGGATCCGGCCACCGTTGCCGGGCAAAAAAAAAGAGCCCACACATCTGGTCCTGGCAGATCGATGACGTGAGGGCCCCTTTCAGGTAATTCGAGTATGGACACCTGCACTCTGCTGCGCAATACGCGGCACGGGTTAATTCGCCCTGAATTTGTCAGCTTCTTCATTGAGGCCTGCTGGTGAACAACCTCATCACGGCAGCTTCGACGGCGCCTGCGCACCCGGGCTATTACCAGCCGGCGTCAGCGATGAGCCGTATCCTCGAAGAGGCCTCCTATCTCGCACGCTGCAGTGACAACAAAACGGCGATGAGAGTACGGCCGCGTGAGTACGCGATCCGCTACCCCTACATGCAGGTGAATCGTCCTGGCCGTGTGTCATGGCTCGTTTTCGATCTCGACCATGCCAACTCCCTGATTTGGGAGGAGCATGGGCTTCCCCCCCCTAACTTCATTGTCCGTAATCGAAACTCAGGCAACTCGCACCTCTACTATGCGATTGCTCCGGTGTGTACCACCGAGCGAGCCCGTGAAAAGCCGATCCTGTACATGAAGGCTGTCTACGACAGCATGGCCGCACTGCTCAAGGCTGATCCCGATTACCACAGTGGTCCAGTTGCCAAGACACCAGGCCATCCATGGTGGATCACCACCGAGCTCCACAATCATGTCTACGACTTGGGCGAGCTGGCAGAAGAACTCGACCTGGCCAGGCCGATGCCTTTGTGGTCCAAAGGACCCGACATGGATGCAGTGTCCCACTCCAGGCATTGCACCTTGTTCGAACGTGTCCGTTTCTACGCATACAGCATCGTCAATGCTGAGCGAGCTGGTGGTTACTTCGAGTCGTTCTACTCTCGGGTCCTTGCGCAATGTCACAACGACAACCGTTTTCGCACGCGAGAACGTTACAACGACCTGCCCTTGTCATCAGTGCGCGCCACGGCTAAATCGATTGCCCGATGGACCTGGTCTCACTACCGCGGAAGTGGCGACTATCACCGTGGTGTGATGGAGCTTGATCGATCGCTGCCACTCGAGGAGCGCCAGAGCCTCGCCGCCAAGCGGACACATGCAGTCAGGCAAAACCAGACGGCAAACAAGATCCGTGGGGCTTGCCGGCAGTTGATCGCTAAAGGGGCTCATCTTACCTACACGGCTATCGCCCTGGCTGCAGGCGTCTCTCGCCAAACCGTGGCCAAGTATAAGGCGGTCATCACCGAAGCACAGTCGCCGTCGGTTGTACCCCTTCGCCCTAAGCAGCCTCCCCTGCCCCCCCCAGCAGCACAACCGGCCGGTCCAAACCATGGTTCTGAGCCAATTAAACCCGGTGTAAAGGATGCTGTATATCAGGTACCTGCCCCTACCGGGGCTGCTTTGCTCCCGCCGTTGCCTGATTAGCTATTCAGATGGTGGGTGCGCATGGGGAGTGATTCGACACACTGAACCTCCAGCCTGCACAACTTAACCTGCTCTCCTCTGTGCCGCGTTCATTCCATTCTTGGATATCTCTGCTTGGTGCGGTGCCGCTCTTGTTAATGGGCATGCTCCTACGTGGAATCTGGTGCATCCAACCCTTACAAATCGCTCAGATTGCAGCGTAGAGCGCGCTCTTTTTTTCTCGGTGGCCTTTGAGGTGGCATATGTCAGGGCTCGCCAGGTTGCGGCCTCGATCCGGGAGAGCGGGAATTATCGGAAACCTTGCGGAATGTGTGGGTTCTTGAGCGGTTGATGATTGACCTGGCCAGCGTCGTGACGAATCCGATTCGGGCGGAAAAAACCCAAGAGGATTTCGAATCGGTCGTGACGGCAAGCTTCCAGTCATCTTCCAGGCCCAGGAGTGCCTTCACATGTACGACCGAATCATTCAACTGCTCATGCTGTCTGTTGCGACGATTAGCTTGATCATCACTCTGTTGCCTCCCCCTGCACCTACCTCCATTCCCAGAACCCTCTACGCAGGCGTGAGCCCCGTTGCCGTCCAGGTATCGGGGCGCCCCGCCTACTCGCCGAGTGTGTGAGATCAGAGTGGGAGCGGTTTTTCAGCAAACGCAGACTGGGCTTTCTTAATTTGAGAACCATTGCATAATAATAATAAGAATATTATTATTATTCTTATGGTGTTTTTCTTTTGGAGCTGAGCATGGAACTGTCACCCGTTAACCCCGATGTGCGCGCACGGATCATCACCGCGATTGAAGAGCTGTATGACCAGTTGGGTCGCGTCGATAAGTTTCCAACTGTGAGCGATGTCCGGGGTCGGGCGCGGGCTGACATGAATACTTGCTCAGCGGTATTCAAGGAATGGAAGCGGCAGCAGACCGCGAAACCCGCTCTTGTCGCAGTGGCAGTGCCAGATCAAGTGAAGTCAGCCCACCTGGAGGGGGTGCCCGCTGAATTCGGAAAAAATCGTACGCTAAGGTTTTCCGGGCAATCGTAGCGGCCTGAACTTCCCGACCTCCAGCCTGCGGCTCTGCCGCCAGACGTAATCGCCAGTCAGGTTGATGTGCTCCCAGCCCAGCGGCAACAGGTATTGCAGCAGCTCGCCGCCCACCGACTTGCCTCGACCAGCCCCAAGTGATGCGCTCCAGATACATCGTGTTCCATAGCACGATGGCCGTCACCAAGTTTGGGCTTCTGGCTCTGTAGCGCTGCGGCTCGAAGTTCCGATCCTGATTTTGCCTAAAACTGGACACTAGCTATTGTCTTTGAACAACGTCGATACGGTACGGGCAACATGGTCTGCACCGTCACTGATTTCACGCATAATAGTTGTTACAGTTGCGATCTGATCGTTGTTTTCTTCGGCGCTTCTAGCGATGCTGTTCATATCTATATTCAGTTGCTGAGTAAGCTTTCCGTTAGCAGTTACCACATTCTGGATTTCCACGGTGGCACTGCTAGTTCGAGCTGCCAACTGACGAACCTCGTCGGCTACTACAGCAAAGCCTCGGCCCATTTCACCCGCTCGGGCAGCTTCAATTGCGGCGTTAAGTGCTAGTAAGTTAGTTTGTTCTGCCACGCCTTGGATGGTGGTAACAATTTTCTCGATATCTTTAGCCTGAGCATTTAGCTGTGTAATCAAAATAACCGCACCGTTTATTAAATTAAGTGTGCTCTGAGATAATTCAATTGAACTAGCAAGGGACTCCATGCCCCGCACGGAAATTTGAGATGTCTCCTCGGCGGTGGTGAAGGAAAGCTCTGCGGCTTGACGGATTTCATCAGCCTTATGCTTCTGCGAGCTGACGTCGGTGGCAAATTTTAACACTTTCACAACCTGGCCGGCTTCATCAATGACGGGGTTGTAGGTGGCCTCAAGATAGATGGTCTCTCCCGATGCGGTCTTGCGCTCAAATTGCCCGCTTAAAAAAGTTCCTCCCTTTAAACTCTGCCAAAAATTTGGATTTTCTTGATAAAAATTATCGAAACAGAACATTCGGTGGTGTCGACCCTTGATATCGCTGAGGCGATAACCCATAGCACGGAGGAAATTCTCATTTGCATGCAGGATGTCACCGTTAGGTGTGAACTCGATCTCCGCCATCGAGCGGGAGATGGCTGCATGGACGGCTCTTAGTGAGAGTAACTCGTTTTCTCTCTGAGTGACATCTGAGCCAATCTTAATGATTTCAATAACTTTTCCATCTTGATTTTGAACTGGAATATAAGTAGCCTCAATCAATATTGAGTTACCGTCTTTGCGCAGCCGCCTAAATAAACCTGATTGAGGATGGCCGTCAGCCAATTTCTGCCAGAAGCGCGAATAATCAGCTGTGCTAGCATAATTCTTTTCGCAGAAAATTCTGTGGTGCTGCCCTGCTATTTCTTCGAGTTTGTAACCAAGCATCTCTAGAAAGATATTGCTCGCATAGATTACGCTCCCGTCTGGCCTGAATCTGATTTCCGCGACATTTCGATTTATTGAATCAAGCTGCCACTGTAGTTCTGAGAGCTTATTTTCTGTGTCCAGCAGTTGTTTGTTTTTATTGAAAAACATAATCATTACCTTTGTGCAAATAAAATAATACTTGGGTCCCAATTTATACTGTATCGGTTAGCGCAACCGCTTCTTGAGAGCATAGCTCTTTATAGTTGGAAAATTAGCGATTTGCAGCCATGTGTCATATTGAGCTATGCCCTAACTGGGCGTCAGGCCGGAACCTTGGGCAGTGTCAGAATAGGGCCGATTCCAGCATTTTCTGACGACTCGCCTGCAACCTCTAGGGCCTCAACCTGACAGGCCGCACGCTTAGCGTACGATTTTGTCCGTTTTCTCTATCGTCCCCTCCATGCCCGACGGACGGTCGCCGGCCCGCCCTGGTCGAAGGCCGCCCCACTCGGCCCGGCGAGGCCCGGCCAAGGTTGGACAGTTGCAGCGGCCAAAATCGCCCCCTGCGGCCTCCTGGGCGCGTTTCTGGTGCCAAGGTAGGCTTGCCCCCTGACTGACAGCTTCCGCGTTGTGTGGGCGATTCTGGAGGCTCTGACGCTGCTCCGGTTGCAGCGCTCCCGCCCCCTCTTTGGCGTTCAACCTGTCGTTTTCAGAAGACGGCTGCACTGAACGTCAGAAGCCGACTGCACTATAGCAGCGGAGGGGTTGGATCCATCAGGCAACGACGGGCTGCTGCCGGCCAATAGCCGACAATGACGACACTGGAAATCCCCGCCTGTGAGCGTCGGCTCAGGGCGGGACAGCGTCATCCAGCTACCTGCGCCACTGACTCAGCCTTGTCCAGCCGGCCGCGCCGCACGAACAGACTGACCAGCCGTTGACGGATCGCCACCTGGAGTTCCGCCAGTTGTTCCGGCGTGATGCGAATTTCACCCGCTCGACGAGCGCAACACCGGCGCCGCCTACGCCAAGAACCGGCGAATCGAACTCAAACTCACGAACCGCTGAGCGCCGCGTCACCGCGCTGCTGCGCCAGCCAGTCGCGCGGGGCGCAGCCCATGCGCACGCGGAAGGCGCGCGCCAGAGCGTTCGGGCTGCCGTAGCCGACGCGGTCGGCCACCACCGCCACCGGCCGCCCCTGCTTGAGCAGGGTGCAACTGACGTTCATCCGCCAGTCGGCCAGATAGTCGCCCGGCGTGACGCCCACCGCGTCCTTGAACGCGGCGGCGAAGCGCGCGCGTGACATGCCCGCCTTCGCCGCCAGCGCCTCGAGCGACCACGCGGTCTGCGGCGCATCGTGCATGGCGGTTATGGCGCGCGCGAGTTTCGGGTCGGCCAGGCCCGCCAGCAGTCCGGTGGCGCCAAGCCGCCCATCCATCAGATAACGCAGCAACTGGATCAGTAGCAACTCGCACAAGCGGTCGATGGCGGCCTGCCGACCGCACTGGTCGCGCTCGGCTTCGGCAAACAGCAACTCTAGCGTCGGCCCGAGGCCGGGCAAGTCCGCCAACGGAATCAGCAGCATCGACGGCAAGGCCATGGCCAACGGATTGCCCGTCGAAGCGCCCAGGTCGACCTCCGCACACAACCGCTCAGCGGTATCGCCGGGGGCGGCGACAAAACGATGCGACGCCACGCGCGGATAAAACAGCAGGCTCGGCTCGGTAACCAGCAGATCTTCATGCACGGGCGAACGCACCGTAATCGGGCCGCGCCGCACCAGATGGATATAGCCATGCGGCGCCGCGTAATGATGCTGCCCACAGAAGGCGCCGCTGTGAAAAACGCGCGCCGAAAGCGAGTAGTGCCGGAGCAAGCCGGCCAGTCGATCCGCCATTCCACTCTCCATATAAGACGATAGGTTACGTATTTGATACTTTACGTGCCATATCGTACCAAACAAAGGGCGATCATGCCCACGTGCTCTTGCACCTCACCCACTACGGAGATAGACATGACCCAAATCGCCCCCCTGACCATCGACACCGCTGACGCCGCTACCGCTGCCACACTCAAGGCCGTCAAAGCCAAGCTTGGCATGGTGCCGAACCTGTTCGCCACGCTGGCCCACGCGCCGGCGGCGCTCAATGGCTACCTCGGCTTGTCCGAAACGCTGGGCACCGGCCGCCTGAATGCCTCCCAGCGCGAGATCGTTGCGCTCGCTGCCGGTCAAGCCAATCGCTGCCAGTATTGCCTGAGCGCACACACCCTGATCGGCAAAGGTGCCGGACTGTCGGCAGAGGCCATCGCCGCGGCCCGCACCGGCCAGGCGGCCAACGCACTTGACGATGCAATCGCCGGCTTTGCCCGCGCGCTGGTCGAGCAACGCGGCGTGGTGTCGGCCGACGCCATGGCCAACTACCGCCGCGCGGGGCTCGACGACGGCCTGATACTGGAAGTGATCGCCAACGTCGCGCTGAACACGCTCACCAACTACACCAACCACATCGCCGACACCACGGTGGATTTCCCCGTGGTCGCCGTCTGATCTCCATAGGCATATAAGGAGAACACGATGAAAATCGCACTCACCGGCGCTCTGCTCGCCAGCGCCCTCGTCCTGCCACTGGCCGTCACGGCCGGCGACTTTTCGCCCTATGTGGACAGCCAGGGCGGCATCAGCCGCCCCACAGACTTCCGCACAAACTTCGTCCACCTGGGCTCATATGCGGTGTTGGACGAAAAATCCGCCTCTCGCGGCTTGCACGATGTGTACACCGAAAAGGCCTCGGCCGAGCACTACCGCAAGACCGGCAAGTTCTTGGACGGCGCCACGCTGGTGAAAGAGATCCGCAAGCTCGAAACCAGCGCCATGACCACTGGCAACCCTGTGGTCTGGGGTTCCGATGCGGCCGTGTGGTTCGTGATGGTCTAGGACGCCAAAGGCCGTTTCGCCAGCAACCCCTTGTGGGGCGACGGCTGGGGCTGGGCGCTGTTCAAGGCCGACGCCCCCGCCAAGAATGTCGCCGTCAGCTACGAAGCCGACTGCATGGGCTGCCATGTGCCGGCGGCCAAGACCGACCGCGTATTCATCCAGGGCTATCCGACACTGACCCAGCACTGACTTGCTGCCGGGTTACGCTTCGCGCAGGATGGCACCTCCGTCCTGCGCGAGCCACCCTTTCCGGAAGCGCGCCATGCCGACACTCGACGCCTTTCTGACCGACGTCCGCGCCTGCACGCGCTGCGCACCGCATCTGCCACACGGCGTGCAGCCGGTCTTCCAGTTTCACCCGAGTGCGCCCATCCTCATCGCCGGCCAAGCACCGGGGGCCCGGGTCCATGCCTCAGGCGTGCCCTTCGACGACGCCAGCGGCGCGCGTCTGCGCGCCTGGCTGGGCGTGGACCGCGACACCTTCTACGACCCTACCCGCATCGCCATTCTGCCCATGGGCTTCTGTTATCCGGGCACCGGCAAAAGCGGTGACCTGCCGCTACGCCCGGAGTGCGCCCCCCGCCTGGCGCGAAGCCTTCATGCAGCGTTTCGAGCGCCTGTCGCTGGTCATCGTGCTGGGCAGCTACGCCATGGACTACCACCTCGGTACTGGCAAGACGCCGCTCACCCGGGTGGTCGAAGCCTGGCGCGAGCACTGGCCGCAAGCGTTCCCCCTGCCTCACCCTAGCCCGCGCAACAATCGCTGGCTGGTGCGCAACCCCTGGTTCCAACAAGACGTGCTGCCCGCGCTGCAAGCACGCGTCCAGGCAGTCCTCACCGCCAACCCCAAGGAAACCCCATGACCGACGACACCGCCGCCATTACCGAGCTGCTGCACAAGTACTACGACACCCTGGCCTGGGCGAACGGAGACAGGCACCGGCTTTGGAGCGATGAACGACGGCTTCAGGTGCGGTAGCTGACGCCTGGGACCTCAATCACCGTATGACCGGGTCGAAAGCGGTCCTTTCTCTGACAACATCGCCCTAGCCCGCACTCAACCCCCACAACACATCCAGCACATGTTGCGTAGGCCGCTCGACGTCCCCACCACGGTGGGCAATACCAAGTTGACGCCACAATAAGGGCTGTAATGGCCGCATGACGATCCTGGTATCGGGCAATGGCGTGGAGGCTTCATGCGGCAACAACGTCGCACCATAACCGGCCGCCACTAGGCTTTTGATCGCATCGTTGTAGTTCAGTTGAATACGCGGCGTGGGCTGCCGTCCATCACTGGCGAACCACTCCGAGGTCAAGCGCGAAAGCCGAGTAGTTTTGTCATTCAGAATTAATGGCTGGGCGGCCAGCCAACCGGGGGTCACAACATCCGGGCATTCCCAGCGAGCCGGCAAGAAGGCCATGACCGGGTCCCGCCGCCATGGCTCGATCCGCAATTCCTTCACCGGGGTCTGTGGCAGCGCGACCAGACCGATCTCCAAAGAGCCCTCGGCAAGCTTCTTCAAAGTTTCCTGCGACGTGAGCACCGCGACCTGCACATCGATAGCGGGGTGGCGTTGGCCCAACGTCTCCAAAGCTTGCGGCATCAACTGTGCGATGGCCCCTGTGGAGGCACCCAGCCGCACACGCCCGGCCAAGCCCTGCACCTGACGCTCCACGTCCTCAAGCGCCTGCTCCGCATCCGCCAACAGGCGCCGCGCGCGCTCCACCAGCGTTTCTCCAATCGCCGAAGGCTGAATGCGCCCACGTGTGCGCGACAACAGCTTTCCGCCAACCCGCGACTCCAGGTCGGCAATATGCAAACTGACCGTGGGTGGCGCGAGGTGCAGCACACGGGCCGCCTCGGCAAACGAACCCAGGTCGGCAATGGCCACCAACGTGCGCAGACGGTCCAGGCTGATTTCGCGCATGAGTCACTCCTTATTCAGAAAAGCTGAATTTCATCGTTTAGAAATTCAACTTTTCCTATCTTAGCCCCTCACTGAAGATTGGAACTCCTGATTTCCTATGTCCGAGAGCATTCCATGGCAAGTCCTCTTATATTCATCGACGGCGACCAAGGCACCACCGGGTTGCAAATCCATCAACGTCTACGCGACCGGACCGATCTGCGGCTTATCACGCTCAGCCCCGAACATCGCAAGGATCCGCAACGTCGCGCCGAAATCATCAACGCCTGCGACATCGCGATTCTCTGCTTGCCCGACCAAGCCGCACGCGACGCTGTAGCGAGCATCGAAAACCCCGCCGTTCGGGTGATCGATGCGAGTTCGGCGCACCGCACCCATCTAGACTGGACCTATGGTTTCGCGGAGATGAACTCGCAGCAGGCCCAACGCATCGCCACGGCACGGCGGGTCAGCAATCCCGGTTGCTATCCCACGGGGGCGATAGGGCTGCTGCGCCCATTGCTGGAGGCCGGGTTGCTGCCCAGGGACTATCCGACGAACATTCATGCTGTGTCGGGCTATTCCGGAAAAGGGCGCGTTGGCGTGCAAGAGCATGAGGGAGAGGGCGCATCACAGGCGCCCGCGTTTCAGGTTTATGGTCTGGGGCTGGCACACAAACATATTCCGGAGATTCAGCAGCAAAGCGGTCTGATGGAGCGGCCGATGTTTGTGCCGGCTTATGGGGCTTTTCGGCAGGGGATCGTGCTGACCATACCGTTGCAACTTCGCTTGTTGGCGCCGGGCGTGGATGCGGTGCGGTTGCATGCGTGTCTTATGCAGCACTACGTCGATGCGGACCATGTACAGGTGATGTCGATGCAGGAGGCCAAAGGGTTGACGTGCCTTGATCCTCAGGCGCTTAACGGGACTGATAGTTTGCGATTGGTGGTGTGTGAAAATGATGAGACGGGGCAGGTTTTGTTGGCTGCGGTGTTTGACAATCTTGGGAAGGGAGCCGCTGGAGCGGCGGTGCAGAATCTGGATTTGATGGTTGCAGGAACATGACTCCGACTACCCACTGGCTCTAGAGTCTATGGCTCGAATTTTCGAGCGGTTGTTTCCTCTCTGTTTATGGCCTGGCATCGACGGCATTAAACGAGTCGAAAACAGAATCTACGCGTGTCAGCAGTTTGCAATCCAGTCAGGCTTTGAAGTTAAACGGTCGTCCACGACAGGCAGCAATCGGCCAACAGCGGCCGTTTTAGAGTAGGGAAAATAAATCCCCTTTTCTGCTGTCTACGCTTCGCAGCGCCGGTTACCCGGTCACCACGCAAGACTCGCTTCCGGTCGGTGGCTAACCTTTACCGGGCGGGGGTCATACCCGCTGGGTTTCTTACGCCATTTCGTGACGGCTTGCGCCGTCATTCCCAGGCGACCAAGCTTTGCCTGGCGCACATAAATCAGTCCCCTTTTTCTCTTTGCGCAGCAATGGCGTCGATCCTTCGCGCCTGCAAACCTTTGGTGCAGGCTCCAGCTCGCCCATTGCCCCCAACGACACCGCCGAGGGTCGCGCCCAAAATCGCCGCGTTGAAATCAAACTGGTGCCCCGTAGCGGCGCTGTAGCTCAAGGGTAATGGTGCCTTGGTGCTCTTTTCGTCGGATGCCCAGCTATCTTTTAATGGGTTACGGGCGATTTGCAGTGGGCTCCAAAACCTGGCCTCAGGAGGTGCAAGCTCCCGTGGCACCGGCTTTGGACTGGGCAGACCAATACGCCGGCCCATAAGCCCATAAGGATCCCGGCCTCGGCCGGGTTCTTTATGCCCGCTTCGCGGGCTTGAGCCCAGAAGGGAGCGGCGTGCGCCGGATTCGCATCTGCCAGCCAGTACGCAGCCCGTTTGGAACTCAGTTGATCCGTCTTTTTCAACGGTTTAACAGCCAAATCAATACGTTCACAAGTACACTCGCCACCCTAGGGATGGTGAAGCATCCACGAGCGGTACTAGAATTTTCAGCTTTTCGGTGCCGCCGCACGAATTCAAGGGGCAAGCATGGATTACGAACAACTGCCGAGGGCCGCCTTGGTCCGTATGCTGCAGGAGCATGATGCGGCGCTTGCCGATGCTGGCAAGAATGGCATCGTTATGAGTTACACCGGGCGGGCTGCTCCCTGGCAGATCATCCGCCAGGTCAAGCCGAAGCTGCATCGTATTATCAAGAAAGTATCCTTTGGAGAGGAAACCGCCCAGTCAGAGAATGAGATCTGGGACGGTGAAAACCTTTCTGCGATGGTCACGCTCTATAAATATCGTGGTCAAGTTGATCTTGTAGTAACAGACCCGCCGTACAACACCGGCGAGGACTTCCGCTATAACGACAAGTGGGACAAGGATCCAAACGATCCAGATCTCGGCGATGTAGTTCCTAAAGATGATGGGTCCAAGCACAGCAAATGGTTGCGCTTCATGACACCCAGAATCTGGATGATGCGTGAGATGCTAACCCCAGGCGGGGTTATGGCTATCTGTATTGATCATAGGGAACTATTTAGACTTGGCATGCTCATGGACGAAATCTTCGGCGAAGAGAATCGCATTGGCATAATCAATTGGCAGAAAAGCTATTCACCTCGCAGTGATAATAAGGGGGCGGCGGCGAAAACTGAGTGCAACACCTGACCTTTCCGGTACGGTGCTGTCCCTATGTCTTATTCCGAACTCAGCGTTGAAGAGCGCGCCACCATTCAAATCGGTCATGCCCAAGGTTTCAGCCTGCGCGGGATTGCCTGCTTGATCAACCGATCCCCTTCGACCATCAGCCGGGAGCTGCGCCGCAATCGAGATGCCTGTGGCGGCTACTCGGCCCGCGTGGCCCAGCAGCAGATGCAGGCCCGCCGTCAGGTGTGTCGACCGAAGCAAAAGCTGTTGCCGGGTAGCGAGCGCTTCGAATTGGTGGCGCATATGCTGCGTGAGCGTTTGTCTCCCGAGCAGATTGCCGGCAAGCTGCGCAGCATGAATATTCCCAGCCTCAGAGATGCCTACGTCTGTCGCGAGACGATCTATAACGCGATCTATGCCTTGCCAGTCGGCGAGCTGCGTAAAGAGCTGATCATCTGCCTGCGCCAAAGCAAGACGATGCGCAGGCCGCGCTCTGGCGGCGTGGATCGGCGCGGTCAGATCCCTGAGAGGGTCAGTATTCATGTACGTCCGCCGGAGATCGAAGACCGACTGATGCCAGGGCATTGGGAAGGCGACCTGATCAAGGGCAAGGCCAACGCCTCGTCTGTAGGTACGCTGGTGGAGCGCACCAGTGGCTACCTGATGCTGGTGAAGATGAACGACGCGACGGCGACCTCGGCGATGGAAGGCTTCAGTGCAGCGCTCAATGGCATGCCGCTGGCGATGCGCAAGAGCATGACCTACGACCAGGGCCGAGAAATGGCGCGGCATGCTGAAATCACCCAGCAGACCGGGGTGGCGATTTACTTCTGCGACCCGCACAGCCCTTGGCAGCGCGGCAGTAACGAAAACATCAATGGCCTGATCCGCCAGTACCTGCCCAAGGGCACGGACTTGTCGGTGCATAGCCAGGAGGAACTGGATGCCATCGCACTGCAACTGAACATGCGCCCCCGTAAGCGCTTCGACTTCAAGTGTCCGATCGAGGTTATGGACGAGGTGATGCAGGAAGCTATGGCTATGCGGCATGATGCTCCAGCTTCAATTCAATAACCGTGTTGCACTCAGCTCCTGTAACCGCCCTGTGTAATTTCTTACATTGGCTCTATAGTGTGCATAATTTTTATGGAATGAATTGAGTATTTCTATAACCTTATCCAGCTGCAGTTGTTTTTTAGTGATATGAAGTTTTTTGGTCTCTGCCGAAGTATTGGTCAGCGCGACGAGATAGCCAAACATTCCAGCGATCAACGCTCCCATACCAATTTTCACGGCATCCGAGGCAATATTTATCCACTCCACGCTCCCTCCATTGCGCTTATCACGCCAGCTATTTTTGACACTTAGTCCATGCTTGGAGTACTGGCATGTCTTCCTATATGACCATCAGGCCCTCGCGCGCAAACACACATCCGAGACAGGCCTGCATCGGAGTAACATACGAGGGTTGTTTGCGCTTCAATGCGGTTTTCTTTTAAGTAACTTTCTTTAATCGGCCTGATCCACTGTTCGCGCCCATCCACATCGGTTGTTTCCAGAAGCACCTCATCTTCTTGTAGATCAAAGTGTTTGTGCAGTAGTGCCACGCCAAATCTGTCTATGCAGTTGTGCTTTTTCAATATTTCAAATATTTCATTTAGACATGGCAGGTCCTCATCGTCTATGGGTCTAACATTGTCGATATGGTTAATTTCACCCCACAGTAAAGAAATCATTTTATTTATCTCCACTATGAACGTTTAACTAGCGAAATGTTACAGATTTAATAGGGGTCTTAGTCTGCGAATCTTCATGGGAGACGGGACTAATCAGAGCCCTCGCTCTTGGATAACATTAGACGCTCGCGCGCAAAATTCCACCCATTCCGATAAGGCGGCGTATAGAGCCTTAGCGGCATCTGAGGTTGGCGCGTACTTATCTCTGTCGCAAGCCCATCTGGTGAACCGCTTCAGGGTATGCAGGCATCGTAGTCAGTGTCTGAGGGTCGGTTGAGGTCAATTTTGACTTCAAGAATCTAGACGTGGAGGGGAGGCCTCATGCCCGGCAAGACTTTAATTTCCATTGGCATGAGGCGCATGTTATTCGTGAACAGGCAAGATCCAAGTTTAAGCTTGTTTACTGATATTTTGCGGAGCCGATGAACTTAGAGAAATGCTCGCACCATATTTGGACCGTTGTAAACTCGTTGACGTTGACGCTTGCAGGAATGGTTTTCTTGAAATTCCCGAAGTTTTTCAATTCGCCAATCAGAATTGCTTCTTTCTTTATGTCCAAAAACGATTCTTTGTCGGTGGCTTGTTTCTTTGTCAGGTAAATTTTGTAGTCTGGACCAGGTGCTACATCACCTTTAAATACAATTTCGTTATCCGTAACAAAAAGTTGTCCATTCGCCCAGTGAAGGGCGTCGCTGCCTTTCTGATCTTTCTTGAACTCTCCGCTATACTTTGCCACCTTTTGCACTTCTTCAATTTCGGCGATGGTGGCGTTTTCTTGTGCTGTCAAAATCGGAAGTATATAGATCCCTAGCCCAACTCCCGCGCCAAACAGAGCCAGGTGGGACGCGAGCAGAATTATTTTTAATTGCTTTTTCATGGGTTGCCTCATACAGTGAGTTATTTGGTGTGTCCATCACAATCCATTAGTTCGAACAGGGTGCGGTATGTGCTGATAGCGATATTGTTAGTGGGGTGCTAGCTTAGCTACCATGACGGCATTTTTCAAGGTAGTTGTCGCGTCAACCGTCTAACTATGCCGCCATTTTCTCGTTCTGTTGCTCTCGATCCTGGTTCAACAACACGGTGCCGATCGGTTCCCAGTTACGCGTCCGGCCTGACCACCGCTCCGGTTTGTTTTCCTTGGCTCGTTCGTACAACTCATGTCGCCGGGCCAAGACCTGATGGTCCAGCCCTCGATGCCGCTCAGCCGGTGTGACGAACCGGATGCGGCTATGTCGGTGCTCGTTGTTGTACCACCGCATAAAATTGGTTCTTCGCGGAGTCTGGGGGAAGAGCGAGTTGACAGTCAGGGAAGCAGGTAAATTGGCAGTCGCCAAACACAC